>JACCVL010000287.1 GCA_013698185.1 Nocardioidaceae bacterium | reverse complement strand
GGCCGGGAGCCCCTGCACGTGGCCCCGACCGCGGAGAACCTTCGCTACCTGCAGACCAAGGCGGCCCGGATGGGTCACGACCTCGACCACGTGCTGACCGGGGCCACCACCGCCGGCCGGGGAGCCGACCGTGAGCAGTGAGGGCGCGCCCGCGTCGGGTCCCGTCGACGGCAGCGCCCTGCGAGTTGCCGTCGTCGCCGCCTCGTGGCACGAGCAGGTGATGGGCGGCCTGGTGGCCGGCGCCCGCCGCCGGTTGGACGCGTGCGGGGTCGTGCGGCCGAGACTCGTGCGGGTGCCGGGGTCGTTCGAGCTGCCGGTCGCCGCCGCGGCGCTGGCGCGCAGCCACGACGCCGTGGTCGCGCTCGGGGTGGTGATCCGCGGTGGCACCCCGCACTTCGAGTACGTCTGCTCTGCCGCCACGACGGGCCTGGAGGCGGTCGCCCGCGAGTACGGTGTGCCGGTCGGATTCGGACTCCTCACCTGCGACGACGAACAACAGGCGCTGGCTCGCGCCGGGCTGCCCGGCTCGATCGAGGACAAGGGCGCCGAGGCGGCCGACGCCGCCGTGCGGACGGCGCTGGTGCTGCGGTCGCTGGACGGCCGCGCCGGGCCGCAGAGCCGTCCGTAGGGTTGGGCCCGGTGCTCACACGACCGACGACCGAGAGCGAGACATGAAGACCTTTGATGCGCTGTTCGCCGAGCTCGCCGCCAAGGCGGAGACTCGGCCGGAGGGCTCGGGCACCGTCGCGGCGCTGGATGCCGGCATCCACACCATCGGCAAGAAGCTGGTCGAGGAAGCCGCGGAGTCCTGGATGGCCGCCGAGCACGAGGGCTCGGACCGCGCCGCGGAGGAGATCAGCCAGCTGCTGTACCACGCCCAGGTGCTCATGCTCGCCTGCGGGCTGAGCCTCGACGACGTCTACGCCAGACTGTGAGCCCGATGACGAACCCGGATCCCGCCCCGTCGAGCGGCCTGCGGATCGCCGTGCCCAACAAGGGGTCGCTGGCCGAGGCGGCCCGCGACATGCTGCGTGAGGCCGGCTACCGCCAGCGCAGCGACAGCCGCGAGCTGGCGCTCGCCGACCCCGACAACGGCGTCGAGTTCTTCTATCTGCGGCCGCGCGACATCGCCGTCTACGTCGCCGCGGGCACCCTCGACCTCGGCATCACCGGGCGGGACCTGCTGCTGGACTCCGGTGCCGGCGCGGAGGAGGTGTTGACGCTGGGCTTCGGCGGCTCCCGCTTCCGGTTCGCCGCCGCCCCGGGCACCGTCGGTGACGACATCGGCCTGGCCGGCCTGCGGATCGCCACCTCCTACCCGGGGGTGGTCCGGCGCTGGCTCGCGGACCGTCGGGTGGACGCCACGGTCATTCGCCTCGACGGGGCGGTCGAGACCGCCGTACGCCTGGGTGTCGCCGACGTCATCGCCGACGTCGTCGAGACCGGCAGCACGCTGCGCCAGGCCGGCCTGGAGGTCTTCGGTGAGGTGCTGCTGGAGTCCGAGGCGGTGCTCGTACGCCGAGCCGGGTCGTCGGCCGGCAACGGGCAGGAGGTGTTCCTGCGGCGGCTGCAGGGCGTGCTCGTTGCCCGCTCCTACGTGATGATGGACTACGACATCCCGCTCGAGCAGGTCGATCCGGCCACCCGCATCACCCCCGGCATCGAGTCGCCCACCATCTCGCCGCTGCAGCGCGAGGGCTGGGTCGCCGTGCGTGCGATGGTGCCCCGGCGACAGGCCCAGCTGGTGATGGACGCCCTGTGGGACCTCGGCGCCAGGGGCATCCTCGTCACCGACATCCACGCCTGCAGGCTGTGAACCAGGCCGGCGCCCCCGTCCCGGTCCACGTCTACCGCCCGGTGGGCGCGTTGATCATGGCGTGTCTCAGCGGTGCCAGCCTCATCATCATCGTCGCGGTGATCGCCTTCGCCCTGCCCGAGGGCGTCCGCGGCAGCTTCACCATCGCGCAGGACGCCACGCTGGTGCTGATCCTCGGCACCGCGCTGGCCGTGTTGTACGGCATCGGGCGCACCCAGGTGCGCACCGACGGTCGTGGGCTGCACGTGGTCAACGGCTTCCGCCGTCACGACGTGTCGTGGCCGGAGGCGGTGACGGTGTCGCTGGGGCGTGGGGCGCCCTGGGCGGTGCTGGACACCGCTGACGGCGACACCGTGCAGCTGATGGGCATCCAGCGCTCCGACGGGGCCCGGGCGGTGCGCGCCGTACGGGAGGTGCGGGCGTCGATCGCGACCCACGGCAGCCCCGCCGGCGACGTCACCTGATCCCGCGGCGCCGCAACAGCTCCTCGATCTCGGCGAGGTCGTCGTCCACCGCCGGCGGGGGCGCCGGGCTGCTGCCCGTCCCGACCGGCCGGGCCGGGCGCTCCGGGCGGCGTGACTCGAGCAGTCGGGCAGCGGCCAGCAGCAGGACGGCAGTCCCGCCCAGGGCGATGCCGAGCCACGTGACCGGGTTCAGCGCCAATGACGCCGACCAGGCCAGCACTGCCGCGCCGATGCGACCGACCAGGCGCAGGGTGCCTGTGAGCAGCAGCGCCGGGGGCACGAGGGCCCACCCGGCCCACCGCAGCGCCGTGCCGAACCGCCTGCGACGCGCAGCCCGTACCCCGAGAGCGGCGGCCACCGCGGACAGCAGCAGCGCCCACGGCATCCACAGCACGAGGTCGGGGCCAGGCACGACTCCAGCGTGGCACAGCACGCAAGCCGGCGGGCACCGGACAGGCGATCACCCATCACCGCTCTCCGGGCGACGGGGAGGCATGATCGCCGGGGTGGCCGGGTGCCCAGCGGTCTCAGCTGGGCACAACCGGGCCCGTCAAGCGCTCACCCGGCGCCTCACCGGGGGGATCAGGCAGCTCGCTCGCCTCGCGGAACGCCAGCTGCAGACTGCGCAGCCCGTCGCGCAACGGCAGCGCATGGTGGTGCCCGAGACGCGGAGCGCCGGCGGTCACGAGGCCGGCGAGCGCCTCGATCAACGTGCGGGCCTCGTCGAGGTCGCGGTGCTCGGAGAGGTCCTCGGCCAGGCCGAGCTGGACGGCCGCCGCGCTCATCAGGTGCAGGGCGGCCGTCGAGACGATCTCCACCGCGGGCACGTCGGCGATGTCGCGGGCAGGCTGGCGGGTGGGTTCCACCGCCTCAGGGTGGCACGCCCTGCCGTGGGCGCCGGCGGGTTGGTCGGCACGGCGAGTTGACCCGCAGGAGGCTGGTAGGCTTGCTCCTGGCCAGCGGCCGTGTCGACCTCGGTGAGGGGACGCAGCCGCTCACAAGCGGAAACTTCTCCCACCCGCCACGGCGTCCGCGCCGTCGGGTACGGCCGGGCAGGCGCCGCACCAGCGGCGTCTACCCGCGGGCATCGGCACCCCACGAGGGGGACCGGCGCCCGGAGGCTTTCGTGCGTGTCGGCGCGGAGGCCTTTTCTCGTTCATGCGAGACCTCGGCGCCGCGGCTGCCCGCACGATCCACTATCTCGCAGGAGGAACAATCACCACCGAGCCGCGTATCAACGAGCGCATCCGGGTGCCCGAGGTCAGGCTTGTCGGCCCCAACGGGGAGCAGGTCGGCATCGTCCGCATCGACGACGCCCTCCGTCTCGCCCAGGAAGCCGACCTCGATCTCGTCGAGGTGGCGCCGACGGCCCGACCGCCGGTCGCCAAGCTCATGGACTACGGCAAGTTCAAGTACGAGACCGCACAGAAGGCACGCGAGTCGCGGCGCAACCAGACCCACACGGTCATCAAGGAGATGAAGCTCCGGCCGAAGATCGACGCCCACGACTACGAGACCAAGAAGGGGCACGTGGTCCGCTTCCTTCGCTCGGGGGACAAGGTGAAGATCACGATCATGTTCCGCGGCCGCGAGCAGCACCGCCCCGAGCTGGGCTTCCGGCTGCTGCAGCGCCTCGCGCAGGACGTGGAGGAGCTGGGCTTCGTCGAGTCGACCCCGCGCCAGGATGGCCGCAACATGACCATGGTCATCGGGCCGCACCGCAAGAAGGCCGAGGCCCGTGCCGAGGTCCGCGCCGAGCGGGCCGCGCAGGTCGCCGAGCGCCAGGCCGAGAAGGAGGCCGTCCGGGCCGACCGGGCGCCGGCCTCGACCACCGTCAAGCCCCGCAAGCGGTCCGACAATGTGGACTCCGACACCGACGTTTGAGCTGGCCGCACCATGACGACCACCACAACAGCTACCAGGAAGGCTCACCGATGCCGAAGATGAAGCCGCACTCGGGCACCAAGAAGCGGGTGAAGGTCACCGGCAGCGGCAAGCTGCGCCGGCAGAAGGCCAACCGCCGGCACCTGCTCGAGCACAAGCCGACCACCCGTACGCGCCGTCTCGACGGCACCACCGACGTCGCGAAGGCCGATGTCAGCAGGGTGAAGAAGCTGCTCGGCAAGTGACCCGGTCGGGCGCCGAACCGCCGCCCGACCCACCGACCGCACACCGCTCACCCACGGCGTCAGCGCCAGGGCGGGCACGTCTGAAGGAGTACCGAAGTGGCACGCGTCAAGCGTTCCGTCAGCGCCGCCAAGAAGCGTCGCGAGACCCTCGAGCGGGCCGCGGGCTACCGCGGGCAGCGTTCGCGGCTGTACCGCAAGGCCAAGGAGCAGGTCACCCACTCGCTGCAGTACAGCTATCGCGACCGGCGTGCGCGCAAGGGCGACTTCCGCCGGCTGTGGATCCAGCGCATCAATGCTGCCGCCCGCCAGCACGGGATGACCTACAACCGATTCATCCAGGGGCTGCGCGGCGCCGGTGTCGAGGTCGACCGCAAGGTGCTCGCCGACCTCGCCGTCACCGATCCCGGCGCCTTCGCCGTGCTGGTCGACGTCGCGAAGCAGGCACTGCCGAGCGACGTCAACGCCCCCCGAGCCGCCGGCGAAGCCGCCTGAGCGGCTCCCCGGCCCACCCCGGCGCCTCCTTGACCCCCCGATCGCGGCGGGTCAAGGAGGTTCGCCGTCTCCGCGCGCGGCGCACCCGCCAGCAGCTGCGGCACTTCGTTGCCGAGGGCCCGCAGGCCGTCCGGGAGGCGCTGGGGCGAGTCGACCTGCTGGTCGAGGTGTTCGCGACCGCCCAGGCCGCGCAGCGCCATCACGACCTGCGCCCACTCGCCGTGCAGGCCGGGGTGCGATGGACCGAGGTGGGTGACGACGTCATCGACGCCGTTGCCGACGCGGTGAGTCCGCAGGGCGTCCTCGCGGTGTGCCGCTTCCTGGACGAGCCGCTCGCGCGTGTCGTCGTGCCCGGCAGCCGGCTGGCGCTCATCGGCGTCGACGTCCGCGACCCGGGAAACGCCGGCACGCTGTTGCGCTGCGCCGACGCAGCCGGCGCCGACGCAGCGGTTCTCGCCGGTGCCAGCGTCGACCCCTACAACGCCAAGGCCGTCCGAGCCAGCGCCGGTTCGCTGTTCCATCTGCCCCTGGCACTCGTACCGGACCCGGTGGTTGCCGTGGCCGCGGCACGGGCTGCCGGACTGCAGATCCTGGCTGCCGACGGTGCCGCCGACGTACGGCTCGACGAGGCAGAGCGACGTGGCCTGCTCGCCCGGCCGACGGCCTGGCTGCTGGGCAACGAAGCGCACGGCCTGGC
The DNA here is from genome assembly GCA_013698185.1 of Nocardioidaceae bacterium. Classification (GTDB taxonomy): domain Bacteria; phylum Actinomycetota; class Actinomycetes; order Propionibacteriales; family Nocardioidaceae; genus JACCVL01. The sequence continues at coordinate 4,303 of JACCVL010000287.1, read as the reverse complement.
TGCCCACGTGCGGGGCCTGGCCGACGAGGCCGTGGCGGTGCCGCTCTACGGGCGCGCGGAGAGCCTCAACCTGGCCACCGCTGCGGCAGTCTGCCTCTACGCCTCGGCGCGGGTCCAGCGGCTGGTCGTCGCCGACGCCGGCGACTAGCCTTCGCACGACACGAGGGGGGCGGGTGTGAGCGGTCAGCAGACCATCGCGGGCGACGACCTCCCTGACGGCCTGGTCGTCGCCGATGCCGCTGGGGCGGTCGTGCACCTCAACCAGGCGGCCGCCCGGCTGCTGGGCACCGACCGGGACGCGGTGATCGGCCAGCCGCTGTCGGAGGTCATCACCCTCGACGACCTCAGTGGCTGCTCGTGGTACGACGCGATGCGGCCGTACGACGGGCTGGAGACCCGCACCCGCCTGGTCGAGCAGGCCTGGTACCGACCCGACGGCCGCGAGCTGCTGGTCACCGGGGGTTTGGTGCGCGAGCGGCCGCTCGGTGCGGTGCTGCGCGTCACTGTGTCGATGCGCGCGGTCCGCGCCCGCTGGCAGCTCGACCGACGCCACTCCGATCTGGTGGCGACCGTCGCCCACGAGCTGCGCTCCCCCCTGACCGGCGTCAAGGGCTTCACCGCCACCCTGCTGGCGAAGTGGGACCGCTTCTCCGACCAGCAGCGCCGCTTGATGCTGGAGACGGTCGACGCCGACGCCGACCGGCTCGCCCGCCTCATCACCGAGCTGCTGGACACCGCGCGGATCGACGCCGGCCGGCTGGCGCTGCGGGTGGCACCGGTCGATGTCGTGGCGCTCAGCCGGCGGGTCGCCGCAAGCATCACGGCCGCGGGCGGGCGGGACATTCGGCTCGAGCTGTCCGCCGGCGCGCCCGAGATCTGGGGTGATGCGGACAAGCTGAGCCAGGTGCTCACGAACCTGGTTGAGAACGCGCAGCGGCACGGCCGGGGCACCGTCGCGGTGTCGGTGCTGGGAGAACCGGCCGCCGACGGCACACCGGGCGTCGCCGTCCTCGTCGACGACGAGGGCGAAGGCGTCCCCGAGGAGCTCCGCGAGCGGGTGTTCAACCGCTTCTGGCACACCGGCGGGCAGGACGGCAGCGGTCTTGGGCTCTACATCGTGCGGGGGTTGGTCGAGGCGCACAGCGGTGAGGTGGCGATCTTGTCCAGCCCGGCGGGCGGTGCGCGGATAAGGATTTGGCTGCCCGTCGCCGAGCCGGAGACACTGGCTGCGACGTCGGTTTCCTAGACTGCACGGCCGGCAGCCAGCGCAGGCACCGACGCAGCGAGGAAGGCGGCAGATGTCCGGCCCGAACAGCGACTACGACCCGGTCGAGGTCACCCCCCTGCACGGCGACCAGGTTGCGGCGATGCGCGCGGAGGCGTTGGCGGCCATTGCCGACGTCGCCGACCTGGACGGGCTGAAACGCGTCCGGCTGGAGCATGCCGGCGACCGCAGCCCGCTGGCGCTGGCCAACCGCGAGATCGGTGCCCTGCCACCGCAGGCGCGCAAGGAGGCCGGCCAGCGGGTCGGTGGCGCGCGCAAGGACGTCGCGGCCGCGCTGTCCGAGCGCGCCGAGGTGCTGCGGGCCGACCACGAAGGGCGCATCCTCGTCGAGGAGGCGGTCGACGTCACCTTGCCGTACGACCGCGAGCCCGTGGGCTCCCGGCACCCGGTCACGACGCTGACCGAGCGCATCGGCGATGTCTTCGTGGCGATGGGCTGGGAGATCGCCGAGGGCCCCGAGGTGGAGGCCGAATGGCTCAACTTCGACGCGCTCAACATCGGTGCGGACCACCCCGCTCGGACCCTGCAGGACACGTTCTTCCTCGAGCCGGCCGACGCCCACATCGTGCTGCGCACGCACACTTCGCCGGTCCAGGCGCGCACGATGCTGTCGCGCCGGCCGCCCATCTATGTCATCTGCCCGGGGCGGACCTTTCGCACCGACGAGCTGGACGCCACCCACACCCCGGTCTTCCAGCAGGTGGAGGGCCTGGCGGTCGACCGCGGCCTGACCATGGGACACCTCAAGGGCACGTTGGACCACTTCGCGGCGGCGATGTTCGGTGCCGGCATCGACACCCGCTTCCGCCCGTCGTACTTCCCCTTCACCGAGCCCAGCGCCGAGGTCGATCTGCGCTGCTTCGTGTGCCGCGGCGCCGTCCCGGCGATCGCCTCCTGCCGCACCTGCCGGGGTGAGGGTTGGCTGGAGTGGGGTGGGTGCGGCGTGGTCAACCCCCGGGTGCTGGTCGCCTGCGGGGTCGACCCCGAGGAGGTCACCGGCTTCGCGTTCGGCATGGGCATCGACCGCACCCTGATGGTCCGCCACGGCATCGCGGACATGCGTGACCTGGTCGAAGGCGACGTCCGCTTCACCCAGGCGTTCGGGGTGGAGGTCTGATGCGGGTGCCGGTGTCATGGCTGCGTGACCACCTCGAGGTCCCGGCCGGGCTGGCAGCCGCAGACCTCGCGGCCCGGCTGACCGCGCTGGGGCTCAAGCTCGAGTCGCTGAGCACGCCGGGCAGCGAGGTGTCCGGCGTGCTGGTCGTGGGACGGGTGCTCGCCGCAACGGCGGAGACGCACTCGAACGGCAAGACCGTCCAGTGGTGCCGCGTCGACGTCGGCCCCGAGCACAATGAGGCTGATCGCGACGGTGGCAGCCCCGGACGCGGGATCGTCTGCGGCGCGGACAACTTCGGTGCCGGCGACCTTGTGGTGGTGGCGTTGCCGGGGGCGGTGCTGCCGGGGGGATTCGCCATCGCCGCCCGCAAGACCTACGGGCACGTCTCGGACGGGATGATCTGCTCGGCCCGCGAGCTGGGCCTCGGCGACGACCACGACGGCATCATCGTGCTCGCCGCCGGCGAGGCCGGGCCGGGCGACGACGCCACCGAGCTGCTCCAGCTGCGCGAAGAGGTGATCGAGTTCGAGATCAACCCCGACCGGGCGTACGCGCTGTCGGTACGCGGCGTCGCGCGCGACTCGGCGCTGGCACTCGGCGTGGGGTTCCGCGACCCGGCCGGGCTCGAGGTCGACCCCGGCGCGGGGAAGGGACACCCAGTGGTGGTCGAGGACGCTGCGGCCTGCCCGGTGTTCGTCACCCGCACGGTCACCGGCTTCGACCCGACGGCGCCCACGCCGCGGTGGCTGGCCCGTCGCGTCCAGCTGGCGGGCATGCGCCCGATCAGCCTGGCCGTCGACGTCACGAACTACGTGATGCTCGAGCTCGGCCAGCCCATCCATGGCTACGACCGCGACCAGCTGCGTGGACCGATCGTCGTTCGCCGCACCCACCCGGGCGAGGTCCTGCGGACTCTCGACGGCACCGAGCGTGAGTTGGACCCCGAGGACCTGCTGATCACCGACGACCGGGGTCCGATCGGACTCGCGGGCGTCATGGGCGGCGCGGCCACCGAGATCAGCGCCGCCACGACCTCGGTGGTGATCGAGGCCGCACACTTCGCGCCGGTACCGATCGCTCGTGCCGCGCGCCGGCACCGGCTCATCTCGGAGGCGTCCCGCCGCTTCGAGCGCGGCGCCGACCCGATGCTGCCCCAGGTCGCGGCCCAACGAGTCGCCAACCTGCTGGTCGAGCTGGGCGGCGGTGTCATCGAAGCGGGCAGCACCGTGATCGGTACACCCCCGTCACAGCCCGCGATCGACATGCCCGTCGACCTGCCCGCCCGGGTGAGCGGCATCGACATCGACGCGGCCGGGGCCGTCGCGGCCCTGCGCGCAGTCGGGTGCCGGGTGCCAGCGACCGGGGGCTCGACGATCACCGTGCAGCCGCCGTCGTGGCGGCCCGACCTCTCCGACCCCTACGACCTGGTCGAGGAGGTGGCGCGCGTCATCGGCTACGACCGGGTGCCGTCGGTGCTGCCGGTCGCCCCCGCCGGCCGTGGGTACACCACCGCCCAGCGCCTGCGTCGCCGGGTCGGCCACCTGCTGGCCGGTGCGGGCTGCACCGAGGTGATCGCCTACCCCTTCCTCGGCGTCGGTGACCTCGATGCGCTCGGCCTGGCTCCCGACGACCCGCGCCGGACCGCGATCACGCTGGCCAACCCCTTGTCGGCCCGGGAGCCGCTGCTGAGCACGACGCTCGCACCTGCGCTGCTGGGCGTGGCGGCCCGCAACGTCGGGCGCGGCCAGTCGTCACTGGCGCTCAGCCTGGTCGCGCCGGTGTTCCTGCCCGGCGCCGACCCGCTGCCTCCGGCTCCGCTCCCTCCCGTCGACCGGCGTCCCGGCGACGACCAGCTCAAGGCGCTCGACGCCGCATTGCCGGCTCAACCCCGGCACCTGGCC
>JACCVL010000283.1 GCA_013698185.1 Nocardioidaceae bacterium | reverse complement strand
CCAGCTGGCTGCCCTCGTCCTGCACGCCGACCCGACCGCTGCGGACCGCCGCGACGGCACCGGGGTCACCGGCCGGCAGCACCACCGCGTACGGCGACCACCGGCCCTGGGCCCCGCCGGTCTCGGCGCGGAGGTCGCACGGATCGTAGGCACCCGGCCGGGCGGCCAGCGTCACCGCCGGGGCCACGTTGTGCGCGCCGAGTAGCGCATCGAGCTCGAGCACCGCGCCCTCCTGCTCCAGGGCAGCGCCCAGGGCATCGACGACCCAGCGGGGATGCGAGGTGGCGACCGCGCGGTGTCCGGTGGGGTCGGCGTCGGCGGGCGGCGCCACCCGGGCCAGCCAGGTGGCCAGGTCATCGGCGCCCACCCGACGCAGCACCGCGTTGGCCAGGCCGGTCGTGCGGTGACCCAGCTGCGCCCGCACCAGCGCCACCGTCTGGCTGACCGCGGCGTGGGCGGGCACCCGCATCGCCAGCAGCTGGTGCGCGCCGAGCCGCAAGGCTTCGAGCAGCCCGGGGTCGAGGTGGTCAAGGCGCCGGTTCACGCAGGCCGCGAGCACGGCGTCATAGCTGCCCTGCCCCCGCAGCGTCCCGTAGGTGAGCTCGGTGGCAAAGGCGGCGTCACGGCCGGAGAGGCCGGCGTCGCGGATCGCGGCCGGCAACACCAGGTTGGCATACGCCTCCCGCACCGAGACCGCCCGCAGCACGTCGAAGGCGACCCGCCGGGCGGGGTCGATGCCTGCGCCGGCGCGGCTCACGTGCCCAGCCGGGCGTTGGGCTGCAGCCGCGCGCCGCGGACCCACTCGATCGCCGGCATCGGTCGCTTGCCCGGCGGCTGCACCTCCCCCAGCAGCACGCATCCAGTACCGCTGCCGACCAGGACATAGTTCTTGGACAGGCGCAGCTCGCCGGCCGGTGGGGGGTCGGCGACCTCGATCGGCTCGGGCCGCAACGGACCCAGCTTGAGCCGCACCCCGTCGAGCGTCGTCCACGCGCCCGGGCTCGGAGTGCACGCGCGCACCCGGCGGTCGATGGCCAGACCCGGGTCGGACCAGCGCACGCGAGCATCGTCGACGCTCAGGCGCGGCGCGTACGAGATGCCGTCACTCGGCTGCGGACTCGGCACCAGGACGCCGTCGTCGAGGCCATCCACGGTGGCCACCAGCAGGTCGGCGCCGGAGCGGGACAACCTGTCGAGCAGGCTCCCTGTCGTGTCGTGACGGTGGATCATCTCGGTCAGCCGACCGAGCACCGGGCCGGCGTCGAGCTCCTCGACGATCGTGAAGGTGGTCGCGCCGCACGTGTCGTCGCCGGCCAGCAGGCTGTGTTGCACCGGGGCCGCCCCGCGCCAGGCCGGCAGCAGGGAGAAGTGCAGGTTGACCCAACCGAGCCTTGGCAGGTCCAGCAGCTCGGGGGGGAGCAGCGCCCCGTAGGCGACGACCGGTGCACAGTCGGCCCCGAGCTCGGCGATGGCGGCCCGGACGCCGGGATCGCGCAGCGACGGTGCACGCAGCACCGGCAGGCCCAGCTCGTCGGCCCGGCAGGCGACCGGGCTCGCAGCGGTACGCCGCCCCCGGCCGGTGGGGGAGTCGGGACGGGTGAGCACACCGACCACCTGGTGCCGACTGGCGACCAACGCGTCCAACGCGGGGAGCGCCACCGCCGGCGTGCCCGCAAAGAGCAGTCGCGCCATCACATCCCCTTGCCGAACATCGGGTGCGGGGACTGCTTGACCACCGGTCCCGGCTCACCGGCCCAGCTGGCCGAACGGATGGCTCCCATCGCAGCCCGCCGCGTCTGGGCATCGAGCCGGTCGACGAACAGCACCCCGTCGAGGTGGTCGGTCTCGTGCTGCATGCAGCGTGCCAACAGGTCCGAGCCCTCGATCCGCGCCGGCTCGCCGTATTGGTCGAAACCGCAAGCAACGACCTCCTGGGCGCGCGAGCACGGGAACACCAGCCCAGGGATCGACAGGCAGCCCTCGTCGCCGTCCTGAGTCTGCTCGGACAGCTCGAGGGTGGGGTTGACCAGGTGCCCGACCTCGTCGTCGACGTGGTAGGTGAACACCCGCAGGCTGACTCCGAGCTGAGGGGCGGCCAGCCCACTGCCGGGGGCATCAAGCATGGTGTCGGTGAGATCCTGCACCAGCCGGCGCAGCTCACGGTCGAAGTCCACGACGGGCACCGCCGGCGTACGGAGCACGGGATCGCCGAACAGACGGATGGGTCGCACGGACACGCGGACGCTCCTCACTCACTCCGGCGGTCGACAGCTCTACCCGAGCTCGGCCGGGTCGACCTCGACCCGCAGCGGCTCGGCCTTGCGGGCACTGCGGGCCGACTGCAGCGTGGACAGGGTACGAGCAAGCGCGGCTCCCTGGCGCCACGGGACCCGGACGACCAGGCGGGCGCGACCGGCACCAACGCCGACCGGGCCGAGCAGCTCCGACGGCTCGGGCCACCCGCTGCCGGTGGCCTCGGTGACCGCGGCCGGCTCGATCAGCTGCTGCACGACCTGGGTCGGCCCCTCGACCGTGGCCAGCCGGGTGGCCGGCGGCAACCGCGTCGCCCGCCGTTGGGCCAGCTCGCGCGCCGCGAAACCCGCCGGGTCAGCCCGCACCAGTGCCTGCACGGCCGGGATCGCAGGGTCACCGACCACCACGACCACCCCGCCGTCGCCCGCGGGGCGGACCAGCGCGGTGACGGCGAGCCAGCGGCGCACGCTCTCCTCAGCCGCACGCATGTCTGGCCGCGCGAGGCTGAGCCCGACGTCGAGGAGCACCGCCGCGGCGTAGGAACCCTCGACCTCGGGCTCCGCCCCCGGGGTCGCCACCACCACAGCCGGGCTGGCCGGCACGGTCCCCAGCGGCGTCTCACCGGTCGATCGGCGCACGGGAACGCCGACGAATGCCCGGCCCAGCTCCTCGGCGGTGCGCTCCTCCCCCACCACCGGCGCGCGCAGCCGGTCACCGTCGCAGACCGGGCATCGCCAGTCGCACTCAACCCGGCCGCACCAGCGGCAGGCCGGTGGTCGGTCAGGTCCCGGTTGCGCCAGCGCCCCTTGGCACGCCGGGCAGTCTGCTGGTGCCCGGCAGCGCTGGCAGGCGAGCCGGGTGCGATATCCGGTGCGCGGGACCTGGAGCAGCACCGGGCCGCGGGCCAGCCCCGCTCGTACGGCGGCGAACACGTCGGGGGGCAGCCGGGCCGTACGGGCGGCGGGGTCTCG
>JACCVL010000264.1 GCA_013698185.1 Nocardioidaceae bacterium | reverse complement strand
GTCGTTGGCCGGCGGGTCGTTCGCCGGCGGGTCGTTGCCCGGCGGGTCGTTGCCCGGCGGGTCGTTGCCCGGCGGGTCGTTGCCCGGCGGGTCGTTGCCCGGCGGGTCGTTCGCCGCCGGATCGTTCGGCTTGCCACGACCAGGCCCGTTGCCGTTCTTCGCCTTGTCGCGAGACGACCTGGCGGCGTTGTCCTCGGCGAGGGCAGGACCCATCGGCGGCTGCGTGACCGGCTTGTCGATCGTCGGCACGGACGAGACATCCGGCGGTGTCGACAGCTCCAGCTCAGGCGGCAGCTGACCACGCTCGTAGGCGCGGGCGTAGGCCAGCACCAGTGCGACGTACTCGTCGGAATGGTTGTAGCGCCCGACGGCTGCTTCCGCGCCCGTACGGCTGCTCAGGTCCTCGCCGCCCGAGCACAGGTAGACCGCCGCCGCCAGCGCAGCATCGTCCAGGTCGTGGGGGTTGCGTACGTCGTCGCCGTCTCCGTCGGAGCCGACAACTTCCCACGTGGTCGGGATGAATTGCAGGGGGCCGACGGCACGGTCCCACTTCGTGTCACCGTCGAGGCGGCCTTCGTCGGTGTCGGCGATGGCCGCGACCGGGCCGACTCCGTTGAGCGGCAGGCCGATGATCTGTGGCGACGAGACGCCGTTGCGGTCCACCACGGCGCCGCCGAAGCGTCCATGATCGGACTCGACGCGTCCGATACCCGCCAACACGCTCCAGGACAACGCGCAGGACGGCTTGACGGTGAGCAACACCGACTCGGCATTGCGGTACGCAGCCAGTGCCGGCATCGGTATGCCGTCCACCGCTACGGCCGGAGACGACAGCTCGTCGCTGCCTCCTCGAGCCAACAGCGCCAGCCGGCGCGGACGGTCAACCGAGGCTGCGGGCCTATCGTCGCTGGCTTGTGCGGCCGACAGGGCACCAGCCTGTGTGACCAGGGACTCTGCCACCCACGACGACGCGGTCGAAGGGACGGCGGCGAGCCCAGCTGCCGCCCCGTCGACCGACCCGACCTGGCCGGCAACGGCTTGCAGAGCGAACTGCGACGCCGAGCCGCCCCACGTCGCGGCGGTCACGAGCCCGGTGAGGGTCACGGCGACAGTGGCCCGGCGCAGGGGCAAGCGGGCGCGCCGAGGCGGCCTCAAGCCGGCCACCGGCCGACGTCGCCGTCCTACACTCATCAACTACCCCACCGTTTCCCCAACAGATCAACCGCCGGTCCCGCATGCCTCGCAGCGCCAGAGCGGCTTCTCCCGATGGCCCTACCGATACGACGCCATCGGTCGCCTCAGGTCAAGGCCTGTGCGGAAGAATATACGGTGACATCAGGGCCGACTCCCCCGGAACGAACAATCCGGTGGCCGAACGGTCAGGACGAGTACGCACCATTCCGGCCCCCGCCAGCGCGCTCACGTCACGGCCGGGCACCGATAGCGGACAAACCGTTCACCCTGCCAACACCTGGTTGTCGCTGGGAGTTCGTGTCCGCCCCGCTGAACGCCGGCGGCGTCGGGCTTAACGAGCTGGACACCACCTTCGGCCCCAGGGCCGTCTTCGCGCAGCGCCCGCCACGCATCAACTCCTCGCCGGAGGAGGGTGGCCAGTACGTCGGCGAGGTCGCCATCGACGCTCAGTCGAAGGCGCTGACCGTGCGCCTGCGCGACATCGCCGGCACGGTGCTGTGGACCCAGAGCCTGGCCGCCGAGCGGCAATGAGACCTCACGGGGCCATGACCGGCTCCAGCACGAACACCGGGATCTCCCGGCCGGTCCGCTGCTGGTAGTCGGCGTAGTCGCCGAACGCCGCCACCGACCGCCTCCACCACACGTCCCTGTCCTCCCCGGTGGCCAGGCGCGCCACCATGTCTTGGCGGACCGGCCCGTCCTGGAGCTCGACGTACGGGTCGGCCGCGAGGTTGTGGTACCAGACCGGATGGGTCGGCGCGCCGCCGTTGGACGCCACCACGGCGTAGTCACCGTCGTGCTCCACGCGCATCAACGGGGTCTTACGCACCCGGCCCGACCTGGCGCCGCGGCTGGTGAGCACCACGACGGGCATCCCGCGCATCGTCGTGCCCTCGGTGCCGCCTGAGCTCTCGTACTGCTCGACCTGTTCGCGCACCCATCGCTCCGGGCTGGGCTCGTACGCGCCGTCCAAAGGCATGGCCTCAGTGTGCCGGATCGCCACCGGTGGGCGCTCTCGGCTGTCCGCCGCGTCATGCAGCGGGCAACCGCAGTCCGCTGGCGCGCACGATCGGGCGCCCTACCGCCCGGCGGATCGCCGCCTCGGTGCCGACGACGCGTACATGCGAACGCGCCCGGGTGATCGCGGTGTAGAGCAGCTCCCGGGTGAGCAGCGGCGAGTCGGCTGACGGCAGCAGCAAGGTCACCGTGTCGAACTGGCTGCCCTGCGCCCGGTGGACGGTCATTGCGTGCACGCTCTGCACGGTCGACAGCCGGGCCGGGTTGACCAGCAACGGGCCGCTGCCACGCAGGAACGCCGCCGACGGCTCCTGTCCATGCTGGGCGACCACCACACCGGTGTCACCGTTGAACAGCTCCAGCTCATAGTCGTTGGCGGTCACAAGCAACGGCCGTCCGACGTACCACTCACCCTCGGCGCCATAACCGTCCACCGCCGCGGCGACCCAGCGCTCGACCTGCGTGGCCCACCGGCTGACGCCGTAGGCTCCGCGGCGGTGCGCACACAGCAGCCGGTGCCGTTCGAGCAGACCGAGCGCGGAAGCGGCGTCGCCCGATCGAGCCGCGGCGGTCAGGTCGGCGCCCGCAGATACCGCGTCGGCCCGGACCGCATCGAGGCTGCCCAGTGACCGGCCGCCGGTCTCGATGGTGTCGGCCTCGATCTCGACGAAGCTGACCGCCTCGCCCCCGCGCCGCAGGATCGCCAGCACCTCGTCGGCGTCAGCAGCCCGCACCGCGCTCGCCAGCGCACTGATCTGCGCGCCGTACCGGTGGACCGTGGTCAGTCGCACCACCGCGTTGCGCAGCAGAGCCGAGTCCGACTCCCCCATGTCCAGGTCGGCAGCGACGAGCTCGGCCAGCTGGTCAGCGCTCTGCGCCCACCGCGCCGCTGGTCGGGCAACGAGGTCACCGAGCACCGCTCCGGCCTCGACCGAGGCCAGCTGGTCGGGGTCCCCCACCAGGACGAGCCGGGCGTCGGGCCGCACCGCCTCGAGCAGGCGCGACATCAGCGTCAGCGACACCATGGAGGTCTCGTCGACGACCACCACGTCGTACGGGAGCCGGCTGTCGCGGTCATGTCGGAACCGGCTGTGGCTGCCCGGTCGCCAACCCAGCAACCGGTGGATGGTCGAGGCGGTGATGTCGTCGAGGCCCAGCACGTGCCGCGCCGACTCGGCATGCACCGCCTCCTGCAGCCGGGCGGCGGCTTTGCCGGTGGGCGCGGCCAGGGCGATCCGCGGCGACGGACCCGGCAGGCTGCGCAACACGGCGAGCAGGCGCGCGACGGTCGTGGTCTTGCCGGTACCTGGCCCGCCGGCGACCACGGTCACCGGCCGCAGCGCTGCCATCGCCGCGGCCAGCCGTTGCCGGTCCGGAGGCGCGGCCGGGAAGTACGTGGCCAGGGCGGACCGCAGGGCCGGCAGGTCCGGCGCCGCCGGTCTGCTCGCGGTGCGCGCATCGAGCTCAAGCCGCACCACCTGCTCCTGCCGCCAGTACCGATCGAGGTAGAGCAGGGTGCCGACCAGCCGCAGGGGGCGGGCTTGCTGCCTGACCGGGCTGCCGCTGCTGGAATCGTCGCTCGGGCTGTCGGCGACCAGCACACTGCGTGCGCAAGCGGCCAGCCACCCGACAGGCTCCGGCCAGTCCAGGGCGTCGACGTCCGCGCCGGACTCTCCGTCCACGGCGACGGTCTCGTGCACGCGGGGCAACTCGACGCACACTGAACCCAGACGCACGCCCCGCACCGCCAATGCGACGGCGAGCAGCACACGCGGGTCGTCCTCCCCGGCGAGTCGTCCCAGCCGCACTGCCACGTGCACGTCGGCGGCGGACAGCACTCCCGCATCGTTGAAGGCGCGCAGCGGGCCATCCGCCCGCAGGGCGAAGCGGACATCGAACGGGTCGGGCTCGGTCACGGTCACCCCCCGGCCAACAACCGGGACAACGCCTCGACCAGTCCGCTCGGCGGCGACCACGAGAAGACCCCGCACGGTGAGCCGTCGACCACCGGTGTCTGTTCTCCGCACATGCCCCGGACGAACAGGTACAGCCCGCCGCCCAGGTGCCGGTCCGGGTCGTACCCCGGCTGGCGCCAGCGAAGGTAGCGGTGCAGCGCGACGAGGTAGAGCAGCAGCTGGAGCGGATAGTGCGCGGCACACATCGCCTCGACGAGCGCTGTGGGGCGGTAGTGCCAGGCGCTCAGCTCGGCCCCGACCGCTGGTGCCTCGTTGCCGAGCCAGTTGGTCTTGTAGTCGACGACGAGGTAGCGCGGCTCACCGCCGCTCGGGCGCAGCCGGAGCACGGCGTCCAGGCTGCCCACGAGGTAGCCGCGGAGCTGCTGGTGCTCCAGCCCCGGGCCGTCGAGCAGGTCGGCGTAGCCCACCAAGACATCGTCGGGTGCCAGGTGGCGACGCAGCAGATCGGCGATCTCTGCGACGGTGGCCGCGCCTGCGACGGGGCCGTCACCGCCGGCCAGCGGCAGCTCGAAGGCCATCTCCGCCAGCCGGTCGACGGGCGCGAATCCTGCCAGTCGCCGGCCGCCGGCCAGCGCACCCAGTGGGGTCGTCATCGCCGGTAACAAGGCGTCGGCCAGCGCCTCCGCGTCGTACGACGTGCCGAAACGGCGGGCGAGTACTGCCCGGCTGCGCTCGACGAGCTCGGTACGCAGGTGCACGGCGGAGGTGTCGGCGGTCTCCAGCACAGCGTGGACGACCAGGCCGAAGTCGGTTCCGCCCGGCAGCTGGGCCAGCGGTGAGACCACTGCACGCAGGAGTGCCTCGTCGAGGTCGGCAGGCGCCGGGTCGATCGCCCTCAACGAGCCGGCGACCCCGCCGGTGACCGGATCGGGCTCGTCGTCGAGCACGGTGTCCTCGAGCTCGCTGGCGACCCCGGAAAGGACTGGCGCCCTCGTGTGGGTTCCGGCGGTGAGAGCGGAGTACGACGTCCGGCGCCAGACTCGGTCAAGCCGGCGGTCGAAGTCGGCGGCAGCCAGCGTTCCGGGTGCCGGTGCCGCGTGCTGCCAGCCAATGCCCGTGATCGGTCCGACCTCCTCGACCGCCACCGCACCGCCGGCACGAGAAGCGAGCCGGTCCAGCCGACCACGCACGACGGCGTCGTCGGTCGGCAGCTCGACGCTGGCGAGGGGCTGCTCGCCAGGGACGACGTCGCCGAAGAGCAGGCGGTGCAGTGCCGAGGTCGGAGTGTTCCTGGACGGGGCCCACCAGGTGACGACCTGGCACTGGGCACGCGTCAGGGCCACGTAGAGCACCCGCAGGTCCTCGCCGGACTCCTCGGCGCCGTGCTGTTGACAGTGCAGGTCGAAGTCCGGGCCGTCCGCGCCGCCGACGTCGAGGCTGCGCAGCCCGTCCTCGGGGTGGAAGCTCGGGTGCTCGGGCGTCCGCACGAACCGGTCCCAGCCGAAGGGCACATAGACGACCGGGAACTCCAGACCCTTGCTGCGGTGCACCGTGACGATCTGCACCGCGTCGGCGTCGGACTCCAGGCGGCGGCTGCGTTCCTCGGACTGATCCCCGGTGGAGTCGTGGATGCGACGCTGCAACCACTCGACCAGCGCGCTGGTGCCGAGCTGCTCGTCGACCGCCGCGGCATGCAGGGCCTGGGCAACATGTCGCAGGTCGGTGAGCTGGCGCTCGCCGTCGGCGCCTGCCATCAGTCGCGCGATGAGACCGCGAGCCTCGGTCGCGGCCTCGAGCAGCGCGGGCACGCCGTGTCGGGCGAGCACGTCGGCCCAGCCCCGCACCAGCGGCCCGAGGGTGTCCATCGCACCGTCACCGGACTCGGCGAGCCGCCGGGCGTCCCAGCCGACGAAACGACCCAGCGCCGCCGTTCGTACCCGGGCGGCACGGTGTGGTTGCTCAAGAGCCTGCAGCAGCACCAGCCACTCTCGCGCCATCGTGGTGGAGAAGACGTTGACCGAGCCCGTGAGCACCGACGGCACACCCGCATCGGCCAGCGCGTCGCGGACCATGACGGCGCCCTTGTTGGTATGCACCAGCACGGCGACGTCGCCGGGGGCAACGGGGCGCCCGCTCGTGCCGTCGGTAGCGTCGACGGTCAACACAGCGGAGCTGTCGAGCAGGCGGACGACGTCGGCAGCGAGGTCAGCGGAAACAAGGTCGCGGGCCCGTCCGACCGCGGGTGTCGACCGGCCCCGAGCGCCTAGCCGCTCGCGGGTCACCGCCCGCAGCCGCACCGGAACGTCGGACGGCGCACCGGCCAGCCGCCGGCCGGCCCAGGCGGCCCCGACCGGGCGCACGACGATGTCGGGGTGCCCCAGCGCGGCCCCGCCGAACACGGCGCCCAGCCCCCCGAGCAGCGCCTCATCACTGCGCCAGTTGCGCCCCAGCGTCTGGTGCGTGGTCGCCCGTCTCGAGGCCGACAGATAGGTCACGACGTCACCGCCGCGGAAGGCATAGATCGCCTGCTTGGGATCGCCGATCAACACCAGAGTGGTGTGGCCATGGAAGGCCAGCTCCAGGATCTGCCACTGCACCGGATCGGTGTCTTGAAATTCGTCGACCATCACCACCCGGTATCGCGCCCGCACCCGCCGCCGCGCCGCCTCGCCGTGGTCCGGATCGACCATGGCGTCCCGCAGCCGGGTGAGCAGGTCGTCGTAGTCGCGTAGCAGGCGGTGGTGCTTGCGCGACTCGACCTCCGCTCGCGCCATCGTGGCCAGCCGGTAGCGCTGGGCCGCGTGTTCCGTGCCGGTATCGGCCGGCAGCAACCGGGCGTGCCGGTCGTTGACGGCGGCGCGGGTCAGACCCAACGCCTGGGCGTAGCTCAGGAAGGGCTGCTCGGAGTCAGGCCGACCCCACTTGCGCAGGTAGAGGTCGTCGACCACCTCGATCACCAGATCGTCGATGCCCTCGACGAAGGTGGCGCCCGGCTCGTAGTCGCCGGCCACGCCCAGTCCGGTCAGCATCTGCTGGCAGAAGCCGTGGGTGGTCGCGATGGTGGCGGCGTCGAAGTCGCCCAGCGCGGTGGTCAGCCGCTTGCGGCGTTGCGCCACCTCCTGGGGCGGGCCGTCGGCGAGCAACCGCAGCAGATCGTCGCCCGAGGTGCGGGCGTACGCCGGGTCGGCAAGCCCACGCTCAGCCGAGACCAGTCGCTCGCGCACCCGCTCGCGCAGCTCCTGGGTGGCGGCACGACCAAACGTCACGAGCATCAGCTCGTGCAGCTCGGCGAGACCCTCCGCCACATACCGGGTGGCCAGAGCGGCGATCGTGAACGTCTTGCCGGTGCCGGCGCTGGCTTCGAGCACGGTGGTCCCGGTGGGCAGTGGTCCACAGATGTCGAAGTCGGCGACCGTCTCCGGGTCGTCGCTCATGCCGTCTCCTCGGCGGCCAGCAGAGGCGCCCAGAGCCGCAGGGCCAGGGCAGCGAAGCGGCTGGACTCGGCCTCGCCGTCCCCGCTCGGCTGCTCGTCAGGGGCGGCCGGCGCGGCGATGAGGGCACTGAAGGGGTAGGCGTCGCCCCAGATGAAGCGGTGGTAGGAGTCGGCCGCCTCGCGGCTGTCCCAGACCCTGGCCGCGGCATCCAGGGCGTCGGCCGGCGATTCGCGGAGGTGACGGCGGTCGGCGAAGGTGTGCGAGGTGTCGACCGGCAGTGGCAACGGCTCGCACAGTCCCGCAGCCCGCAGGTCGGCAAGTCCGGCCAAGATGTCCCCCGCGACGGCGGGTGACGGTGCGGTCAGCATCGAGCGGCGGGCCCGCTTTCCGGCCCTGCCGACAGTCGCCGCGCGCCACTGCTCATCGGGGCGTGCGGCGGTGAGCGCGAGCAACTGCACCCAGGCGCGCAGGCGATGCTTGCCCGCCAAAGTGGAGTAGACCGTACGCGCGAGGACACCGCCGTGCAGGCTGCCCACGGTGCCGCTGAGAAGGCGCCCGCCGGACAGCGGCACCGCCACGTCGACGGAGTGTGCGGGGCCGACCCGGTCGTCGACGCCAGCGGCAAGGATCGGCTCGGCGATTGCCCGCACCGCGGTGAGTACGCGCCCGCCCAGGGCGCCGGGCGGCAACGCACCGCGGCGCCACTCCGCCTGCGTACAGGTCTGTTCGTCGGCACCGGCGAGCCGGGCTCGCACCCAGCGGTCGCCGATCGCCCAGGTGTCCAACCCGGTCAGCTCGGCGTGCAGCGCGTCGTCGAGCTCGTCGTCGCCGTCGGCTGCGGTGACCCCGAGCCGCTGACGCAGGAAACCGCGGACCGGGTGTTCGAGGAAGGCGGTCAGTGCCTCTAGGTCGAGACTGTGAGCCGGCTCCGGGGCGGCGAGCGGCCGCGGCAGGAACGACCGGGCGGCCTCTCGAGGCCGGCCGGCTGCCTTCGCGCCGGCGAGGGCGGCCCGGTCGAAGCTGAACGGACGGTCCGCACCCAGCGCTCCGGCGCGGAAGTTGCGGGCATCGAAGGGCTGCAGCGGGTGCCGGACGACGACCTGCTCGCGTGCCGGCTGCCCATGGTCCGTGCGGATCGTGGCGTCGACGACGTCGAGGATCTCACCGAGCGGAACGGCGGGCGGACGCGGCGCGTTCGTGCGCTCGTCAGCACCGTTGTAGACGACGACCAGGTGCTCCTGCGCCGCCAGCACCGCGTCGAGCAGCAATTGGCGGTCCTCGCTGCGGCGGTCACGCTCGCCGACCAGGGGGTCACGGGCAAGGACGTCGTCGCCATCGACCCCTGCGGTGCGCGGGAAGACACCGTCGTCGAGACCGAGCAGGCAGACGACGCGGTGCGGGACCGAGCGCATCGGCACCATCGAGCACATCGTGAGGTTGCCGGTACGGAAGTTGGCGCGGGTGGGCCGGCCGGCCAGCCGGTCGGCCAGCAGGGCACGCACGTCGCCGAGTGCGAGCATCGGCATGCCGGGCTGCCCACCTGCTGACTCGACCTCGGCGAGCTGCCGGCGGACCTGAGCAAGCTGCCATGCGTCTGCGGCGCCCACCGTGGAGAGCGTGTCGACCGCCTTCGACAAGGTGGCGAGCCAGCTGGCGAGCGGCTGGGTGCCGGTGAGCGCACTCAACACGTCGTCGAGCCGGTCGAGCAGCTCGGCCAGCCTCCCGGCGAGGTCGATGTCGCCCGAGTCGACGTCATCCATCGGCAGCGCCAGCCCCACCCAGCGCGGGTCACCGGGGTCCTCGGCCATGCTCACGCCCAGCAGCACCCGGTCGAGACCGGCCTCCCAGGTGTTCTGCGTGACGCCCTGCATGGTGAAGGGCGCACGGTGGGCGGCATCGAGCCCCCAGCGCACGCCGCCGGTGCGCACCCACTCGCGGATGCGTTCGAGGTCGTCGTCGGCCAGCCCGAACCGTCGGCGGACGGACGGCAACGCCATCAGGTCGAGCACCTGTGAGGCGGTGACCCGGCCGTCGGCCAGCTCCAGCAGCCGGGCCAGCATCGCCAGCAGCGGGTTGGTCTGGCGCAGCGACCGGTCGGCGAGACGTACGCGGAGTCCGTGCCCCGGGTGGACGACGGTGGGCGCCGCCATCAGGTCGTCGGCGGGTGCCAGCCCGAACGTCGCCGACACCAGCGGTGCATAGGTCTCGATGTCGGGGCACATCACCAGCACGTCGCGAGGCTCGAGACTGACATCGGCGGCGAGCAGCCCGAGCAGCACCTCGCGGAGCACCTCGACCTGGCGGGCCCGGCCGTGGCAGGCGTGCACCTGGACGCTCCGGTCGCCAGGGTCGAGCACAGGTCGCGGGTCGGTGGAGGCCGGCAGTGGCGTCCCCGGCGGTGCCACGTCGGCGCGCAGGTCGTGCTGCAACCGGCCGAGCAGAGTCGTCGCCCGGCGAGCGGTCAGCGGGTGGTGCTGGTCGCTGGTGATGGCTGCGCCGAGCGTCTCGGTGAGCAGCACCTGCATCTCGCGGGCGTCACGGCCGAGGGACGACAGCAGTTGGTGCCGTACGGGTGCTGCGGAGTCGCGGCGGCGACGCGGGTGGTCACCGTCGCCAGCTGCCGACGGCGGGACGGCACGGTCCCATCCGACCGAAGACGGATGGGGCAGCCACAGATGCACCGCGCGGTGCGCTGCCAGCGCCGCGACCACGGCGACCTGTGACCTGGTCAGCCGGGTGCATCCGAACAGGCTCAGCCGCTGGGGCAGGTCGGCGAGGGCCGGGTCGTCACGGAGGGCCGCACACGCGGCGCGGACGCGCTCGGCGGGACTACTGGTCCCCACGCGTGCGCGGAGGCGGCGCCAGAGCGTGACCTGCCACCGCAGGTCGGTCGCGATGGCCGCACCCGCTCCATCGGTGTCCGCGCCGCCGGCCCACTCGCACAGCATCGCGGGTCGCTGCTCTGCGTAGGAGGTGAAGAGCGCGGCAAGGTGCTGCGCAGTGACCATGTGCCGCGCCGTCCCCCCGCCACCGTCGAGGTGTCGCGCGAGCACACCGCACCACGGCTCGGCGACGCACTCATGGAGCACGCCGAGCACGCTCCAGACCAGCCTGGGCGGGGCCCAGGGGTCGTCCTCGAGGGGGACGCCGCTGCCCGCGGCGACCACCGCGGCGACCAGCTCGGGCGGCGCCGGGAAGTCGATATTGGCGCACACGCCGTCGCCTGCGACCGTGCCGGTGCCGAGGTGGTGAGCCAGCCGCTGGGTGAGCCAGCGCTCGATGCCGCGAGCCGGCACCGCGACCAGCTCGGGCGCGAACGGGTCGTCTTGCGCCACCCGCAGCACGTCGGCGAGGGCCTCGACCAGCACGTCAGCGCGCTCGGCGCGGTGCAGGTGCAGGCCCGTCACACCGCCGCCTCAGCCACCATGGCGGGACAGTAGCCGCCCGCATCGACGGCCGCGCCGTTCAGAGCGACAGCGGCATGGCGCGCCACGCCACGTTTACGTGGCGGCGCGCCCGAGCGGCGGCACCGGCACGGCACTATTCGTCAGCCGCGCGCCTTACGGGTTGCCCTGTCGTTGGCCACCTGGATGGCGTCGACGAGCTCGTCCTTGGTCATCCGCGAGCGGCCCCGGACGTCGAGGCGCCGCGCCACGTGCTGCAGGTGCCCCTTGGAGGCGTTGGCGTCCACGCCGCCCGCGGTCTCACGGTTGGTGTCGGCACCGCCCTCGGCCCGCGCGTCCGACGGTCCGTAGGAGTCCTTGGGCTCCCAATGGTCGCCGACCTTCTCGTGGCTGTGCTTGAGCGCGGCATAGGCGACCTGGTGCGCCCGCTGGTCATCGTCGTACTGCTCGGCTGCGGAGTCGTGCGCCTTCGCGAAGGTGCGCTGCGCTTTGTCGCCAGATCGCTGCACCGTGCTCGGCAGCTCGTCCTGCTTCGGCGTGCCACCGCTGGTCGTTTTCGGCACCGCCGTCCTCCTGTCCGCTCGGTCCGAGGCACGAGCAGGCCGCATTGCCCTAGCCGTACGCGGCTCGAACATCGACGATATCGCGGGCCCACCCGGACCCCGCGGCGCGCGGCCCCAACCGCCGACCCACCCTCACTCCTGCCCGGCGACGACAGCCTTGACCGTCGCGTGGGCACCATTGGCGTGCAACGAGGCCAAGTGGTCGCGGTAGACAGCCATGAAGCCGTCGTGCTCGACCAGGTCACCGAAGACCTCGCGGTTGGCGATGAACGCGTGGGGGTCGTCGTGCTGGCTCCTGGCGGCGGCGATCAGCTCGTCGCGCAGCCGGTCGACCACCTCGATGGGCTCGCCCTGCTCGTCGACCCCCTCCGCGTACCGCGCCCACGCCGCGACCACCAGCGCTGACCGCTCGACCGAGCCACCGGAGGCCAGCTGGGAGCGGATCACCGGCAGCAGCCACTTCGGGATGCGGTCGGAGCTCTCGGCGCACAGTCGCGCCAAGGTGTCTCGCACCTCGGCGTTGGCGAAGCGCTCGATCAGCTGCCGCTTGTAGTCGGGCAGGTCGACGCCGGGCACCGGCTCGAGCGTCGGGGTCGCCTCGTCGTCCATGTAGCCCAGCAGGAAGTCGACGAACAGCGGGTCCTGGCACACCTCGTGGGCATAGCGGTAACCCGACAGGTAGCCGAGGTAGCACAGCGCCTGATGGCTGGCGTTGAGCAGCCTCAGCTTCATCAGCTCGTACGGGGTCACGTCGTCGACCAGCTGCACGCCCACCTCCTCCAGCGGCGGCCGGCCGAGGCTGAAGGAGTCCTCGAGCGCCCACTGCGTGAACGGCTCGCAGACCACCGGCCACTCGTCGCGGACCTGCAACAGCTCAGCAACGGCGTCGCGGTCCTCGTCGCTCGTCGCCGGCGTGATCCGGTCGACCATCGAGTTGGGGAAGTGGACCTCGCTGTCCACCCACTCGCCGAACGACGGGTCCCGCAGTCTGGCGAACGCGGCGAACATCTTGTGGGCCACGTCGCCGTTGCCCTGGATGTTGTCGCAGCTCATGACCGTGAAGGGCGCCAGACCGCGCTCACGTCGGCGCGCCAGTGCCGCGCACACGAGGCCGAACGTTGTGTGCGGCTCCGCATCCGCCGCCAGGTCGCGCTGCACGTCGGCGTTCTTCTCGTCGAACTCCCCGGTGACCGAGTGCACGTTGTAGCCACCCTCGGTCACCGTGAGCGACACGATCCGAGTCTGCTCGGCGGCCATCTTCTCGATCACCGCGTCGTAGTCGTCGGGGGCGAACAGATAGTCGACGATCGAGCCGATGACCCGCGGCTCGAGCGTGCCGTCCGGGTGCTTGACGACCAGGGTGTACAGGTGGTCCTGCGCCGAAAGCACCTCCTGCATGCGCCGGTCACCGGGCATCAACCCGACCCCGCAGATGCCCCACTCGAGCGCCTTGCCCACGGTCATCAGCCGGTCCAGGTACATCGCCTCGTGCGCGCGGTGAAAACCGCCGACGCCGAGGTGGACGATGCTCGGCCGCACCTGGCTGCGGTCATAGTCGGGGACCGGGATCGACTCCCGGAGCACCGGCAATGCTTCGGTGTCGAGCCTACGCATGTGTGGCCTCTTCCCTACTTGATCGCACCCATCGACAGACCCCGGACGAGCTGCTTTTGGGCAATCCAACCGGCGATGACCACCGGTAGCGACGCGAGGGTCGCCGCGGCCGACAGCTGCGCGAAGTACAAGCCCTGGCTGGCGATGAACCCCACCAGGTACACCGGCACGGTACTGGACGCCGATGCGGTCAGGTTGACCGCGAAGAAGAACTCGTTCCAGGCGAAGATGACGCAGATCAGGGCCGTCGCGGCGATCCCCGGCGCGGTTATCGGGATCATCACGTGTCGCCACACCTTGACCAACCCGGCGCCGTCCATCTCGGCCGCCTCCAGCACCTCCCCCGGTATCTCCTGCAGGAACGACCGCATCATCCACACGGCGATCGGGAGGTTCATCGCGGTGTAGAGCACGATCATCACCCAGATGTTGTCCAGCGCACCGATCTGGCCGACGATCACGTACAGGGGGACGATCACGGCGACCAAGGGGAGCATCTTGGTGGAGATGAAGAAGAACAACACGTCCTGGGTTTTCTTCACCGGACGGATCGACAATGCGTACGCAGCCGGCAGCGCCAGCAGCACCACGAGGATCGTGGACGCCGTGGTCGCGACCAGGGAGTTGACGGCGAACGGTGTCGCCTCGTCGAGCACGTTCTGGAACTGGGTGAGTGTCGGGGCGAAGAAGAGCCTGGGCGTCTCGGTGTAGGCGTCGGCCTCGTTCTTGAAGCCGGTGAGCGCCATCCAGAAGACCGGGAAGAAGAAGATCAGCGCGAGAGCCCAGGTCAGAACCGTGAATGCGGTGCCGCCCGCGCTGCCGCCGCGCTTTCGACTGGGAGCCGACGTCGGCTCGCTAGGCGTACTCGGCTGTTTCGTGGTCGTGCTGGCAGGCGTGCTCATGACGTCTCCTCGGTGAAGCTTGTGAAGATCAACCGCAGGGCCAGGGTCGCGACGATGATCGTGCCGACGACGACCACCACCCCCATGGCGGCCGCCTGTCCGACATCGAAGCCAAGGAAGGCCCGTTGGTAGATGTAGAACGGCAGGTTCGCGCTCGCCGTACCGGGGCCGCCCGACGTCATCATGTAGATGTGGTCGAAGGTGTTCACGATGTAAATGGCGCCGAGAAGCACCGACAGCTCGATGTAGCGCCGCATGTGCGGCAACGTGATGGACCGGAACGTCTGCATCGGACCGGCCCCGTCGACCGCCGCGGCCTCGAGCGAGGATCGGTCCTGGCTCTGCAGACCTGCCAGCAGCAGCAGCATCATGAACGGCGTCCACTGCCAGACCAGCGCGATGATGATGGCCGCCAGTGGATAGCTCGACAACCAGTCGGTGTCGCCCAGGCCGATGGGCGTCAGCACGAAGTTCACGATCCCGAAGGTCGGGTCGAACATGGTCGTCTTCCACAGCAGCGCCCCGGCCACCGGCATCACCAGGAATGGCGTGATGAGCATGGTCCGCGCCAGCCCGCGACCCGGGAACGGCCGGTCCAGCAGGAGTGCGAGCGCCAGCCCGATCAGCAGCGAGATGAGCACGCAGCCGCCGGTGATCCAGATGGTGTTCAGTGCCGCCCCGCGGAACACGCTGTCCTTGAACACTTCGATGTAGTTGGCGAACCCCACGAACTGGCGGGAACCCGGCCGCACCAGGTTCCACGACTGCAGCGAGTAGTACAGCGTGAACAGGAACGGCAGTTGCGTGACGATGATGGCGAACACCAGCGCCGGCAGCAGCGGCCCGCGCCTGTTCCAGCCCTCACGCCGCTTGACCTTGTTGTCGGTCCCCGCGCCCCGGGCTGCGGCGGGTGATGCACCGCGAGCCGCGGGCGCCTGAGCGGTGGTGGTCATCAGTTGCCCTCCTGATAGGTGGAGCCGACGGCTTCGGCGTACAGCTGCGACTGCGCGATCGCTTCCTCGGTGCTGATCTGTCCGGCGATGGCAGCCGATATCTGCTGCGCGACACGGGTCCCCAGGTCTTGGAACTCCGGAATCCGGACGAACTGGATGCCGACGTAGGGAACCGGGTCGACCGTCGGGTCCTCCTGGTCGGCCGCCTTCATCGCGGTCAGCGTCGGCTCGGCAAAGGCCTGGGCGGCCTTGGCGTACTGCGGGATCTCGTACGTCGACAGCCGGCTGCCGGGTGGTACGGCCTCCCAGCCGATCTCCTCGCCGACCAGCTTCATGTAGTCCTTGTCGGTCATCCACGACAGGAACTTCCATGCCGCGTCGGCGTTCTGCGACGTCTTGGGGATCCCCAGCGACCAGCTGTACAGCCAGCCCGAGTCCTCGGTCTCCTGGGTGGGCGCCTGGACGTAGCCGTTCTTGCCGACGACGGTGGAGTCCGCCTCGGACTCCACGGTGCCGACGGCCGAGGTGGCGTCGTACCACATCGCCGCGTTGCCCTGCGTGTACTGCGTCGCGCACTCGGCGAAGCTGGCTTGGGCGGCCCCCGGAGTGCCGTAGTTGCGCACGGTGTCGACGTAGAACTCGATGGCCGCCGCGCTCTCCTCGGAGTCCAGTTGCGCGTTCCACTCCTCGTCGAACCAGCGGCCGCCGAAGGTGTTGATCACGGTGTCCAGAGGTGCCAGTACCTCGCCCCAACCGGCGAGGCCGCGCAGGCAGATGCCGGACAGCCCCTTGCTCGGGTCGTCCAGCTCGGCAGCGAACCCCTCCACCTGCTCCCAGGTCGGCTCGTCCGGCATCTTCAGGCCCGCCTGCTTGAACAGGTCCTTGCGATAGATGAGGAACGACGACTCACCGTAGAACGGCACCGAGTACAGGTCGCCGTCGTACGACAGCGACTCGCGCACGGTGGGGATGAAGTCCTGCGGGTCGTAACCCTCGGTCTGGTCCGCGTACGGCTGCAAGTTCACCAACCAGCCGTTTTCGGCCCACATCGGCGTCTCGTAGTTGCTGATCATCACCACGTCGAACTCACCGCCGTCAGTGGCGACCGAGGCGGTGATCTTGGCGCGAGCCTCGTTCTCCGACAAGGAGACGAACCGCAGTGAGATGTCGGGGTTGTCGGCCTCGAACTCGCCCGACAAGGAGATGGCGTCCTCCATCTGCGAGTTGGTGACGATGGCGACCACGATCTGGTCAGAGCTGCCAGCGCCCCAGGTGCCCGCCCCCCCGCACGCGGCCAGCATCACCGCGGCGACCAGGCCGGCGAGCGCGGTGTGCCACCTCCGCGGGCCGCGTCTGCGACGCGCCGGCGGCCTGGGTGCGGCCGGTGCGGCCGGTCGTTGGCGGGAGTCGTTGATTGAGCCGGGCTTCTGTGCGCGCACCCTGTCCTCCTGCGTGGGAGAAACTGCTGCTCATATGAGCACAGACGGCGCTCATATGTGATCTAATGCATTTCAGCCTGGTGACGGCGGTGATGTCAAGGGGTGAACGCTGCCGTCTCCTGTCCGATTGGCCGGAGTTGTGCGATGACTGCATACCGACACCACCCGCTCGGCGCGGCTGCGCGGCCGGGCCAGGTGAACGAGGACCTGCTTGCCGACATCTGCCGCCGTTACTACCTCCAGGACGCCTCCAAGATCGACATCGCGAGATCGCTGGGGCTGAGCCGGTTCAAGGTGGCCCGGCTGCTGGAGGTGGCGCGGTCCACCGGCATCGTGCACATCTCAGTGGCCGTCCCCAGCCGCGTCGACCGGTCCCTGTCCGCCGAGCTCGCCGCCCGACTCGGTTTGGATCGCTGCGTCGTCGTGGACACGGCCGGCAGTGAGACGCAGATGCGCCAAGACGTGGCCGTCGCGGCTGCGCGGCTGCTGCCAGGACTCGTCCGGGAAGGCGCTTTGCTGGGACTGACCTGGAGCCGGGCCATCGACGCGATGGTGACGGCGCTCGACACGCTCCCGTGGTGCACCGCCGTACAGCTCTCGGGCTCGCTGGCCGCCCCGGCTGGCGACCCGACGGCCGCAGATGTGGTGCAGCGCGTGGCCCGAGTCGCGGGTGGAGTCGCGCACCAGGTGCACGCCCCGCTCGTCGTCGACGACCCGGCCATCGCCGCGGCCTTGCGCCGGCAGCCAGGAATCCGCGACACCCTCCAGCTCGCGGCTCGACTCGACGTATCGGTGGTGGCCATCGGGGCCTGGCGAGACGGCTGCTCGACTGTCTGGCAAGCCGTGTCACCGTC
The DNA here is from genome assembly GCA_013698185.1 of Nocardioidaceae bacterium. GTDB lineage: Bacteria > Actinomycetota > Actinomycetes > Propionibacteriales > Nocardioidaceae > JACCVL01. Next base: position 7,436 of record JACCVL010000264.1, on the reverse strand, counting down.
GATTCGAACGGCCGGCAGAAGGGCGGGTGCCGTCGCCGAGGTCAGCGGCCGACTGCTGGGGGCTGACGGGGCGGCGGTCATCTCACCGCTGGACGACCTCGTCATCGGCGCTTCGCTCGAGCAGCTGCGGCGGCCGCCCGTGCGCGTCGCCCTGGTCAGCGGCCCGCACCGGGCGCAGGCAGCAGCGGCGGCCGCGAGCGCCGGGATCGTGACGACGTTGGTGACCACCGGCGAGACCGCTCGCGAGATGTTGGCGATCAACGATCCCGGCTGAGCCCAGGCGGGCCGGCGACCGGTGCCGCGGGCGGCTACTGCGTCGGTGCCGGTGCCTGCTCGCTCGGCAGTGGCGCCGTCGAGGCCGGTGGCGCCCCGGTCTCGCCGACCGGCTCAGAAGTCCTGGGCCCGGCGCAGCCCCAGAGACCTGCCGTCGGGGTCGTGCAACCCGCGCAGCACCGGCGTCGCCCACATCCGCGTGACCAACCGGGGTCGTGCAGGGCGGTGCCGGCGCAGCCGACCCGGGGGTCGCGGTCCCACGTGACCGCCGGCATGCCAGGCCTCGAGCGCGTCGGCTGAGCTGTCCATGGCGGCTGCGCAGGACGCGGGGTCGAGCAGGTCGGCATCGTCGCCGTCGTCCCGGTCGAGGTGCTCGCGTACCAGCTGCAGCCGAAGGTCCCGGGCGAACACGCGGGCCGAGCTGCCGTCGCCGCGGGGGTCGCGGGGGTCGCGGTCGTCATGCCGGGTGTCAAGCACCGCAGCGGTCAGCTCGCTGTCATGGGTCCAGGAGCGGCGGTTCACGTTGTCGCTGCCGACGGTGGCCCACACATCGTCCACCACGCAGGCCTTGGCGTGGACGTAGACCGGTTGGCTTTCATGGTTCTCCAGATCGAAGACATGCAGCCGGTCCCCGCCGGCGGCACGGCACATCTGGAGCACCTCGGCCTGCCCGATCCGGTTGGGCACGGCGACGAAAGCACTGCTCTGGTCGGGATGGCGCGGCAACACCGCGATCAGGTGCAACGACGGCTGCTTGGCAAGCGCGGCGGCGAACAACCGGCCGGCGTCACGCGACCAGAAGTACTGGTCCTCGACGTAGACCAGCCTGGTGGCCTGACGAACGGCCTTGCTGTAGCCGCGGGCGATGGAGCGCTCGCCTGCCGGGGCGAAGGTGTACCGAGGGCGGATCGCGGGGTAGGTGCGCAGTGCCTGCACGTGCTGGTCCCCTGCCGGGGGTGGGGGCGGCAGGGCGGCCGGCAAGGGGGTGGGGGTGGTGCGGTCGCGCCGCAGAATGGCGGAGAGCCGGGCCAGCGGGTTGTCAGCCTCAGCGTTGACCGGATCGTTCCACCGTTCACGGAAGACCGCCTCGAAGTCGGCCACCGCTGGGCCGCGCACCTCCAGCTGTACGTCGTGCCAGGGTGGGGTCGACCCGTAAGCGGCGGACATGAGCACCGCCTGCGGATCGCCGCGGTGGTGCTGGTCGTCGCGTCGGCTGTGACACAGGTCGATGCCGCCGACGAAGGCGACGTCGTCCTCGGGTCGCTGAGGGTGACGCAGCACCACGAGCTTCTGGTGGTGGCTGCCGAAGCGGCGCACCCGCTGGTCGAGGACGACCTGGCCGCCGCCGGCTTCCACCTCACGGTCAAGCGCGCGGTTCTGCTCGGCGCTGAACTGCAGGAAGTCGACGTGCGAACGCCACACCAGACCCCGCACGCAGACACCGCGTCCGGCCGCGCTGCTGAGCATCTCAGCGACCGTCGGACCGTCGTCGGTCAGCAGCTGGTCGGGGTCGCCGCGCCAGTCGGTGAAGTAGAGCCGGTCACCGTCCTGGGCGCGTTCCACGCACTCGGCCAGCCGCCCGAAGTACGTGGCCCCGTGCACCAGCGGCGTGCAGAGGTTGCGGGCACTCCCGGCGCCGAGCGACGTCGCGTCGTTGCCGCGCTCCCGTTCGCTGAGGAACCAGCGCCGCACGTCACCCTGCACCCGAGCAAGCGTAGGGCTGGGCGCCGGCGGGCGTCGCCGGATGCGCCCGGGCCACTCGCCTCCGCGTCGAGTGGTGCCAACCGGGTCACCCGCCTTCGAGTGTTGCCCTGGATGGCACCACTCGGCGCCGTCGCGGTCGCGGTCGCGGTCGCGGCACGTCGGGGTGGCCGTCAGCCGGTTGCGGGTTTGAGGATCTGCTGGGCGGTGCGGTGGACGAGGTCGGCCGCCCAGTCGACGCTGTCCGCAGCCGGGAAGCGGTACGTCGGGCCGTGGGCGTACAAGGCGCCGAGCACGCGGTCACCGGGGCCGCGCACCGTCGCCGCCACCGTGGAGATGCCCTCGGCGAACTCCTCGTGCGCCCAGCAGACCCCGTCGCGGCGCACCAGGGCGAGTCGGTCCCGGATCTGGTGCGGGTGGATCACGGTGTGCTCGGTGTACGCCGCCAACGGGTGCGCCAGATAGCGCTCCAGCTCCGCCTCGCCCCACTCCGCCATCAACACGACGCCGGGAGCTCCCACGTGGGCGGGAAAGAGCTCACCTGAGTAGCTGCGGACCTGCACCGCGTGCGGGCCGTCGACCTGGCTCACGACCTGGATGGCCGAACCGCTCGGGATGGCGAACCCGGTGCCCTCGCCCAACTGCAGCGCCAGCCACTCGAGGTTCGGCTGCACCGCCTCGAGCAGCCTGGCGGTGAGGTCGACCGGTCCCAGCATCTGTGGCAGCCGCGGGCCCAGCCGATAGTCCGACCCGTTCGTGACCCGCTCCACCACCCCGAGTGTCTCCAGCGTCGACAGCAGTCGCGCCACCGTCGACTTCGGCAGGTCGCAACGACTGGCGATCTCGGTCACCCCGGAGGTGTCGCCGGACACGATCTCCAAGATGGCGAAGGCACGTTCGATGGATTGGACGCTGGGCATGGCCCTCCAGGGTTCGGGGTGACAGCATAGCCTTGGGTCCACGATGCGGTACACACCCACTCAGCGGTTACCGCCGGGTCACGACGAGGAGACGCGGATGTCACCAACCGATGCCGACGCGGTCATCATCGGAGCCGGCGTCATCGGCGCCTCGATCGGCTACGAGCTCAGTCGACGCGGTTGGCGCACGCTCAATGTCGACGCTCTGCCCGCTGCGGGGTACGGGTCGACCAGCAGCTCCAGCGCCATCGTCCGGTTCAGCTACTCCACCTACACCGGGGTCGCCATGGCATGGGAGGGCATGCACTACTGGGCCGACTGGGCTGGCCACCTCGGTGCCGACGACGAGCGCGGGCTCGCTCGATTCGTGCAGAACGGCATGGTGCTGCTCAAGGAGCCGGGTGGGCACCACGAGCGCTGCGTCCCGCTGTTCGACCAGGTGGGCATCCCCTACGAGGACTGGGACGCGGCCGAGCTGGCCCGACAGCTCCCGACGTTCGACACCGGCTCCTTCGGCCCACCCACGACCGCCGACAACGACGCCTTCTGGGCCGACGCGCAGCGACAGCTGGACGGGGGCATCTGGACGCCGGACGCGGGCTACGTCAACGACCCTCAGCTGGCGGCACACAACCTGCAACGCGCCGCTGAGGCCTGCGGGGCGCGCTTCCGCTTCTCGACCAGCGTCACGGCGATCGAGCGCCGCCAGGGCCGCGTCAGCGGCGTCCAGCTGTCCGACGGCTCGGTCGTCGACACCCGAGTGGTCGTCAACGTTGCCGGTCCGCACTCGGGCGCGATCAATGCCCTTGCCGGCCTCGCCGGCAGCATGCGGATCGGCACTCGCGCGCTGCGGCACGAGGTCCACCACGTACCCGCGCCGGCCAACACGACCGCGGACCGGACCACCCAGGTCGCCGACGGTGACACCGGGATCTATCTGCGCCCCGAGGTCGGCGGCACTCTCGTCGTCGGGTCGCTGGACCCGGCCTGCGACACCCAGCAGGAGTGGGTCGAGGACCCCGACAACTTCAACCGGGCCGTCACTGCAACGGGCTTCGAACGACAGGTGCTACGGGCAGCGCGGCGGCTCCCCGACCTCGCCGTGCCCAACCGGCCCCTCGGCCTCGCCGCGCTCTATGACGTGGCCGACGACTGGATCCCGGTGTACGACCGCACCGACCTGCACGGCTTCTACGTCGCGATCGGCACCTCGGGCAACCAGTTCAAGAACGCCGGCGTCGCCGGGCACTGCATGGCCGAGCTCATCGGCGCCGTCGAGGGCGGGCAGGACCACGATGCCGAACCGGTAGTGGTCACCGGCCGCTACACCGGTCTGCCGGTCGACCTGGGGGTCTTCCGACGGAACCGGGTCGTCCACGCCGACAGCTCCTTTTCGGTGCACGGGTGATCAAAATCGCCCGACACGTGGACCCAACTGCGGCGATTCACTCGACAGCGGTGCCGACGGGCGCGTACGGTCTTTCCACAAGGTAGCATTGTACCGTATCGTGGAACGCACAAGCTGAACGTAAGGACTGCCGATGAGCGACGACGACCTGGATCTGTCCAGCCTGGACGACGCCGAGTTGGTCGAGCAGATGCATGAAGACCTGTACGACGGCATGGCGGACGAGATCATCGAGGGCACCCAGATCCTGCTCGAGCGCGGCTGGGGCCCGCAGCGCGTGCTCAACGAGGCCCTGGTCGAGGGCATGCGCATCGTCGGGGTCGACTTCCGTGACGGCATCCTGTTCGTGCCCGAAGTCCTGCTGTCAGCCAACGCGATGAAAGGCGGCATGGCGCTGCTGCGCCCGCTGCTGGCCGAGACCGGCGTCAAGCAGGTCGGCAAGGTGGTCATCGGCACCGTCAAGGGCGACATTCACGACATCGGCAAGAACCTGGTCGCGATGATGCTCGAGGGCGCCGGCTTCGAGGTCGTCGACATCGGGATCAACATCGACGTGCAGGCCTATCTCGCCGCGCTCGAGGAGCACCAGCCCGACATCCTCGGCATGTCGGCGCTGCTGACGACGACAATGCCGTACATGAAGGTCGTCATCGACGAGCTCACCGCTCGCGGTCTCCGGGACCGCTACATCGTGCTGGTCGGCGGGGCGCCGCTGAACGAGGAGTTCGGCGCCGCCATCGGCGCCGATGCCTACTGCCGGGACGCCGCCGTCGCCGCCGAGACCGCGCAGACACTGATCAGGGCGCGCCGTGACCTCGCCACTGCGGTCTGAGCCGGGCCGCACCGGCCGGGTGCTGGTGCTGGCGTGCGGCGCGCTGGCGCGTGAGCTCTCGATCGTCTCCGCGCAGAGTGGCCTGGACCACCTGGACCTGCAGTACCTCCCGGCCGGCCTGCACAACACCCCCCGGCTGATCCCGGCCGCGGTCGAGGAGCGGCTGGTGGCGGCACGGGACCAGTACGACGAGATCTTCGTCGGCTACGGCGACTGCGGCACCGGCGGGCTGCTCGACACGGTGCTGGAGCGCCACGGCGTGCAGCGGCTGCCCGGGTCGCACTGTTATGAGTTTTTCACCGGCTCCGCCGCGTTCGCCGAGCTGCACGACGCGGAGCCCACCACCTTCTACCTCACCGACTTCCTCGTCCGGCAGTTCGACCGGCTCGTGTGGCGGGGGCTCGGCCTGGACCGCTGGCCGCAGCTGCTGGGCGACTACTTCGGCAACTACACCCGGCTGGTGTACCTGTCGCAGTTCCCGACCCCGCGGCTGCTGGCCGAGGCCGAGCAGGCAGCCGACCAGCTGGGGTTGCGCTTCGAGCATCTGCCCGTGGGCACCGGCGACGTCGAGCCCGTCCTGCTCCAGCTGGGCCGCCGGCCGTTGCAGGCGGTGCCGACGTGAGCGTACGGCGCCGCAGCGCCGGCCCGGCCGAGCCGCAGCTCTCGGTTATCTGGTGGCGCGACATCCCCACCCAGGTGGTTGCGAGCCACGGGGGTCACACGGTGCGTGCCGAGCTGCCCGCCCGGTTCACCGCCGCCGTCGACCGGGCCGCCATGCGGGCCGGCCTGGCCGGCTCCGAGGACTACCTCGCCCAGTGGGACCGGCGTGCCCGTCCCTGCGGAGACGACCTGCAGGCCGAGGTCGACGCCGAGGTGGCCGACCTCGCGGACCGCTACCCGTCGTCCCGGCTCACCGAGATCGTCAACGACCAGGCGGCGCACCGGACCGCAACGCACCCAGCCGCCAAGGACACCGCGTGACCCACACCGTCATCGGCTCGGCGACCCGCGAGGTCGTCCTCGGGCCGGACCGGCCCTTCGTCGTCATCGGGGAGCGCATCAACCCCACCGGACGCAAGCAGCTCGCCGCGGAGATGAAGGCTGGCGACTACAGCCGGGTGCGCGCCGACACCCTCGCCCAGGTCGAGGCAGGCGCCGGTGTGCTCGACGTCAACGCGGGTATCCCGCTGGCCGACGAACCCGCCATCCTGGCCGAGGCGATCCGGCAGGTGCAGTCGCTCACCGACGTCCCGCTGTCCATCGACTCCTCCATCGTCGCCGCTCTCGAGGCCGGGCTCGCCGCGTACGAGGGCAAAGCCCTGGTCAACTCGGTCACCGCGGAGGAGGAGCGGCTCGAGGCCGTCCTGCCCCTGATCGCCAAGCACGGCGCGGCGGTCGTCGCGATCACCAACGACGAGCACGGCATCTCTGAGGACCCGGACGTCCGCTTCGCGCTGGCCGAGCGGATCGTGCACCGGGCCCGCGACCACGGCATCCCGATCGAGGACATCGTCGTCGACCCGCTGGTGATGCCGATCGGGGCGATCGGCCAGGCGGGCCGGCAGGTGCTGCGGCTCCTCGGCCGCCTCAGCGGCGAGCTGGGCGTCAACAGCACCTGCGGAGGCTCCAACATCAGCTTCGGCCTCCCCCACCGGGCCGGCATCAACGCCGGTTTCCTCACCATGGCGATCGGAGCCGGACTGACCTCGGCGATCACCAACCCGCTGGAGGCGGAGATCCGGAACGCGGTCATGGCTGCAAACGTGCTGACCGGCAACGACCAGCACTGCGCAGCCTGGATCAAGGCCCACCGTGCGGCCGACGGGGGCGACGACGCGGGCGCCGGCCGCGGTCGGCGCGGCACCAGCCGGCGGCGGGCGGCGGCGGGTGTCTGAGGCCGTCGACGTCTCGTTCATGCCCTCGGGTCGGCGTGGGAAGGTGCTGGCCGGCGCCACCGTGCTGGACGCCGCGCGGACCCTCGGTGTCGACCTGGACTCGATCTGCGGCGGTCGTGGCATCTGCGGGCGTTGCCAGGTCGAGCTTGGCGAACGCCCCGGAGTCCCGGCCGACACCGACCGGCTGAGCGAACGCGGACCGGTCGAGATCGGCTACCAGGGTCGCCGCCAGCTGGCCGACGGGCGTCGGCTGGGCTGCGCGACCCGGGTCCTGCGCGACGTCGTGGTGCGGGTCCCGGCGAGCAGCCAGGTGCACCGCCAGGTGGTGCGCAAGGCCGTCGGCCGACCGACGGTGCCGGTCGACCCGGTCGTGCAGCTGCGTTACGTCGAGGTGCCCGAGCCCACGC
>JACCVL010000263.1 GCA_013698185.1 Nocardioidaceae bacterium | reverse complement strand
ACCGGGGTGGGACGACTGGATGGCCACCATCAACCCCTTCAACTACCTGAAGATCTTGACCAGCGACAACGGTGTGGTCGTCGACAACAGCGGTGCCAACAGCCCCGCGGTGTTCGCCCGGCAGGCGCGGCAGTTCGTCACCGAGCAGTCCGGCCAGGCCGAGCCGTTCTTCCTGCACCTGTCCATCGTGAACCCCCACAACGGCCGTCCCCATCGAGACGGGGACGGCGGAGTAGGCACCCCGTTCGTCCCCAGGCGTGACCGCGGGACGTACACCGGGCCCCCGCATGCACAGAACCCGTCCTTCAACGAGCGAGACGTGAGCGACAAGACCGGTCCGTCGGCGTCCTACCCGCGGCTGTCTGCCGGCGCCAAGGCCGTCATCGAGGTCAAGACCGAGCAGCGGCGCGAGTCGTTGGCCTCCGCGGACCGCGCCATCGCCCGGGTCATCCGTACCATCGAAGCGGTGGGGGAGCTGTCGGACACCTACCTCATTTTCACTTCCGACAACGGCTACCTGCTGGGCGAGCATCGCATTGCCGAGGGCAAGCGGTCCCCGTACGAATCGGCCGCGAACCTGCCGCTGGCCATCGCCGGACCCGGTGTCCCCGTCGGCCACGAGTGGACCGCGGCCGCGGGGACCCAGGACATCGCACCGACGATCCTCGATATTGCGGGCGCGCGGGCCGACTTTCCCCTGGACGGCCACTCGATCCTGCCCAGCGCCGACCGGCTCGACGACGACCCGCAACGGGCCGTTCTGCTCGAGGGCGCCCGCCGTCCGGTCGACGCCGAGAACGGCGGCAGGACCCGCTTCGCACGAGACATCAGCGTCGCGAACACCGACTGGCTCTACCGCGCCGTCGTCACCCGGCGCTGGAAGCTCATCCGGTGGGACCAGACCGACACCTTCGAGCTGTACAACCTGCGCCACGACCCGTACGAGGTCGAGAGCCTGTACGGACGTCGCCGCTACGTCGAGCGGGGTGAGGAGCTGCGGGCACGGCTGCGCCTGCTGCGGATGTGCCAGGCCGGCACCTGCGAGAACTAGCGCCGGACCTTGTCTAGGCTGGTCGCCATGCCGCGGCAGAGCGTCTCCGCCGACCCTGCCGGTCCGTCCGAGCAGGAGGTGGCGGCCCTGCTGCACAGCAGCCGCTCGGTCACCGTGCTGTCCGGCGCGGGTCTGTCTACCGACTCGGGCATCGCTGACTTTCGGGGGCCACAGGGCGTCTGGACGAAGGACCCGTCCGCGCAGGCGATGTTCACCCTGCAGCGCTACCTCAGCGACCCCGAGGTCCGTCGGCGCGCCTGGCGCAACCGGCGCGACCACCCGGCCTGGGTGGCGCGGCCCAACGCGGGCCACACGGCGCTGACGGCCTTCGCCCGCACCGGGCGGCTGCGCGCGGTCGTGACCCAGAACATCGATGGGCTGCACCAGGCGTCGGGGCTTGGCGACGGCTGCGTGGTGGAGATCCACGGGACCCTGCGCCAGGCGGAGTGCCTCCAGTGCGGCGGCCGGGTCCCGATGCCCGACGTCCTCGCGCGCGTGGACGCAGGCGAGGTCGACCCGGCCTGCCTGGTGTGCGGCGGCATCCAGAAGTCCGCGACGATCTCGTTCGGCCAGTCCCTGGTGCCGGCGGTGCTGGCAGCAGCGGTGGACGCCGCCCGCGAGTGTGACCTGTTCGTCACGGTCGGCACGTCGCTGCAGGTCCAGCCGGCCGCGTCGCTGTGCGACATCGCCCAGGGCGCGGGCGCTCGGCTCGTGGTGCTCAACGCCGAGCCCACCCCGTACGACCGGCAGGCGGACGCGGTGCTGCGTGTGCCACTCGCCACGCTGCTGCCGCGGCTGTTGACCGCTGCCTAGCGCGGGTACTCAGCGCAGCTCGGACTCCGCCGACGTGATCGCGTCGAACTCCTCCTCGGGCGCGACTCCGACCAGGCGGTGTCGGCTGTAGAACCAGAAGTAGGCGAGGAAGGCGAGGAACACCAGCGCGGTGATGCCGGCCGCCTTCACGTCGACGAAGAACGTCGCCACCACCGCCAGGCACGCCAGCACCAGGGCGACACCGGTGGTCGCCGTGCCGCCCGGCGTCCGGTAGGGACGCTCGAGATCGGGTTCGCGTCGGCGCAGCACGATGTGGCTGAGCATCATGAGGACGTACGACACGGTGGCACCGAAGACCGCGATGTTGATCATCAGCGCGCCGTCCTCGGTGATCGCCGCGAGCAGGAAGCCGATCGCGGCGGGCACCAGCAGGGCGACCCAGGGCGTGTGTCGGCTACTGGTGAGGGCCAGTGAGCGCGGCAGGTAGCCGGCTCGCGACAGGGCGAACAGCTGCCGCGAGTACCCGAAGATGATGGAGAAGAAGCTGGCGACCAGGCCGGCGAGCCCAATGTAGTTGACGAAGTCCGACATCCAGGTGTTACCGCCGTACGCCTCTTGCAGCGCCAGCGGCAGTGGGTTGTCCGAAGCCCGGATAGCCTCGGCCCCCGCTCCGCCCGGAGCCAGCACGAGGATCAGGGCGGCGAAGACGAGCAGGGCCATCATGCCGGCGATGATGCCGCGAGGCATGTCCTTTTTCGGGTCGCGGGCTTCCTCGGCTGCGAGGGGGACGCCCTCGATGGCGAGGAAGAACCAGATGCCGTAGACAAAGGCAGCAATCACCCCCGCGAAGCCGAACGGCAGGAACGACGAGGAACCGGCGGCCGAGGTGTCGACGGCGATGTCACCGAGGTTGCCGACATCGAACTTCGGGATCATGGCGACGGCGAAGAGCACGAGCGCCACCACAGCCACCGCGGTGATCGCAAACATCAGCTTCAGTGCCTCGCCCACCCCGTACAGGTGGACTCCGACGAAGATCACGTAACAGGCGAGGTAGACCGGCCAGCCGCTGGTCAGACCGAACAGGCCCAGTGCCTCGACGTAGCCTCCGATGAAGACCACGATTGCCGCGGGGGCGATCGCGTATTCGATGAGGATGGCCGTGCCGGTCGCGAACCCGCCGAGCGGGCCCAGGGCGCGGCGGGCGAAGCCGTACCCAGCACCCGCCACGGGGATGGCCGACGCCAACTCGGCCAGCCCGAGCACCATGGCCGTATACATGATCGCCATCAACACGGTCGCGATCAGCAGTCCGCCGAAGCCACCCTCGTCCAGGCCGAAGTTCCAGCCGGCGAAGTCGCCCGAGATGACGTAGGCGACACCGAGTCCGGCGAGCAGCACCCACCCGACCGATCCGCTTTGCAGCTGGCGGTGGTCGAGATAGTCGGCGTTGACGGCGTCGTACTCGACGCCGCTCGGGCGGTGGCGTTCTGTGGCCACGGAAGCCTCCTGGCAAAGGAGCGAAGTCAGACCATTGCCCGACTTGACCGAAGGTTCACGCAGCCGGGCGCCGCTGTCAAGGGTTTCACTGCAGGAAGCCGCGCAGCAGCGCCGAGCTCCCGTCCAGATGCTCGGCCATCGCCGTCCGCGCAGTGACCGGCTCACCTGACACGATGGCCGCCACGATCCGCTCATGCTGACGGTCGGAGTGCTTGATGTTGCTGACCAGCAGTGGGATCGCGTCGAGCAGCTCGTTCACCTTGGTGCGGGCGTCGGCGACTGCAGCGGTCAGCAACGGTGACCCGGTCAGCTCGGCGACGGCGAGGTGCAGGCGCGAGTCGGACCGCCGATAGTGCTCGGGTGTGGCCGCGGCCGTGCCCGTCAACATGGCGCGCAGGTGCCCGACCTCGGGCTCGGTGAGCCTGCGGGCCGCGGCCGTCTCGGCCGCGCCGGCCTCCACGACGAGCCGATACGTGAGCAGGTCGTCCAGCGTGTCGCCGTCGCGACGGTTGAGCAGTTGGACGGCCGCGCGGCGGGCCAGGCCGCGCGGGTGCGCCGGGAGTGCCTGGACGAAGGTGCCGCCGTAGCGGCCGCGGCGCGACTCGACATAGCCTGCCTCCTTCAGAGCGCGGATGGCCTCGCGCAGCGTGACCCGGCTGACCCCGAGGCGCAGTGCCAGCTCGCGCTCCGGTGGCAGTCGCTCACCGACCGGCACGACCCCGAGCTTGATCACTTGCAGTACCCGCTCGATGGTCTCCTCGAACGCGTTGCCCTCACGGACTGGGCGCAGCAGGGCGACCTCGGCGCGCGTCCCGGCCACGGTGACCTCCTGACGCCGCGGTCTCGCCGTCGCGGTGGTGGCGATTGACACGGAGCGTAGGCCGGTGCTTGTCTCCCCGCAAATGGTTCATCATCGAGCCATTGCGTGGTCGGATCCCCGATCGCGGGCGACCGGGCCACGGGAGGCCGACGTGAGTGCAGGCGACAACAGGCTGACCGTGGACCAGCTGCGCGAGCACGTTGCCACCGGATTGGTCGACACCGTCGTGGTGGCCGTCCCGGACATGCAGGGCCGCCTGCAGGGAAAGCGGATCCACGCCCAGTTCTTCCTCGACACCGTGCTCGAGCACGGCACCGAGGGGTGTAACTACCTGATGGCGGTCGACGTCGACATGAACACCGTCGACGGGTACGCGATCAGCTCGTGGGAGCGTGGGTACGGCGACATGGAGTTCGTGCCCGACCTGGCCACGCTGCACCTCACGCCGTGGCTGCCGGGAACCGCGGCGGTGATCTGTGACCTGGCCTGGCTCGACGACGACCGCAGCCCGGTCGCCGAGAGCCCCCGCGCGGTGCTCGGCCGACAGGTCGACCGGGCCGCCGAGCGCGGGCTGGTCGCCTTCGCGGGCACCGAGTTGGAGTTCATCGTCTTCAACGACACTTTCGAGTCCGCCTGGGCCAAGTCCTACCGCGGCCTCACCCCTGCCAACCAGTACAACGTCGACTACTCGCTGCTCGGCACCTCGCGGGTCGAGCCGCTGCTGCGCGATATCCGGAACGGCATGTTCGATGCCGGGCTCGTCGTCGAGTCGGCCAAGGGGGAGTGCAACCTCGGCCAGCACGAGATCGCCTTCCGCTTCGACGAGGTCCTGCGCACCGCCGACCAGCACTCGGTCTACAAGAACGGCGCCAAGGAGATCG
>JACCVL010000237.1 GCA_013698185.1 Nocardioidaceae bacterium | reverse complement strand
ATGGTTCTTGGCGGCAGCTCCATCGTGGATGCCGTGCGTACGGACGCACAGATGGTAGAGGCGCGTCGCAGCCTCGAGGAGGCTGGAGTGTCGATGAGCGAGCTCGCGGACGGCGTCACCGGGTTCGGCGCCGGCGCGGTCGTGGTCGGGCTGATCATGCTGGCGGTGGTCGTGCCAGCGGCTTTGCTGTTGCGCGGTTCCTCGGTCGCCCGAGTCCTGGTCACCGTCGCGGCCGCCGTCACGTTGCTCATCGGACTCTTCTTCACGGTCACGGCCGTCATTGGCATCTTCTGGGTGATCCCCGCCGCGGCCGTGATCATCATGCTGTACGTCGGTGGGGCCGGAGACTGGTTTGCGGGCAAGAAGGCCGGGGCGGTCTGACGCGACAGGCTCAGCCGAAGGCCCGCCCCAGCCGGTCCAGCGCCTCGTGCAGCACGTCGTCGCGCTTGCAGAACGCCCACCGGACCAGGCTGCGGCCGGCGTCCGCGTCGTCGTAGAAGACCTGCTGGGGGATGGCGACCACACCGGCTCGGCCGGGCAGGTCCAGGCAGAACGCGGTCCCGTCGGCATAACCGAGCGACGCGACGTCGGTGGTGGCGAAGTACGTCCCGGCCGGCACGAACACCGTCAGGCCCAGTGACGACAGCCCGCCGCACAGCAGGTCGCGACGCCGCTGCAGGTCCACCGCCACGTCCACGAGCACGCGGTCGGGCAGACCCAGCGCGAGGGCGACGGCCGGCTGCAGCGGCGCGCCGGAGGTGAACGTCAGGTACTGCTTGGCCGCCAGCACCGCGCCGACCAGGTGTGCCGGCCCGGTGGCCCAGCCGACCTTCCACCCGGTGAAGGAGAACGTCTTGCCGGCGCTGCTGATCGTGACGGTCCGCTCGGCCATGCCCGGCAAGGTGGCGATCGGCACGTGCTCGACGTCGTCGTAGGTGAGGTGCTCGTAGACCTCGTCGGTGACGACGACCAGGTCGTGCTCGACGGCCACCTCAGCAACGGCATCGAGCTCGGTGCGGGTGAGCACCGTGCCGGTCGGGTTGTGCGGGGAGTTGAGCAGCACCAGCCGCGTACGTGGGGTGACGGCCGCCCGCAGCTCGTCGATGTCGAGGCGGAAGTCGGGTGCGCGCAGCGTCACCGGCCGCCGGAGGCCGCCGGCCATCTGGATGCCTGCGACATAGGAGTCGTAGTAGGGCTCCAGCACCACCACCTCGTCGCCGGGGTCCACCAGCCCGAGCAATGCGGCCGCGACCGCCTCGGTCGCGCCGGTCGTGACCACCACCTCGCGCTGGGGGTCGAGCTCGAGGCCGTAGTGCCGCCGCTGATGATCCGCGATCGCCGCCCGCAACGCCGGCACCCCCGGCCCGGGGGCGTACTGGTTGTGTCCTGAGTGCAGGGCCTGCACCGCGGCGGCGATGACCTCCGGCGGTCCGTCGGTGTCGGGAAAGCCCTGGCCGAGGTTGACCGCCCCGGTGCGCCGGGCGAGCTCGGACATCTCAGCAAAGATCGTGGTCCCGAGGCCGCGGACCCGCTGGGCGTACGCCCCCTCGCCGACGGCCTGGGCAGACGTCTGACCAGCAGGCATGCCCCGACCCTAACCGGGCCCACCCGTAAGGTCTCGGCCATGAGCACCCATCCCGACCTGACCGGTCAGCGCGAGCAGCTGCGCCGGCAGATCGTCGCCAAGGCGGTGGTGCACGAGCAGGTGACGCTGTCGTCGGGCCGCACGGCCGACTACTACGTCGACCTGCGCCGGATCACCCTCGACGCCGAGGCCGCACCGCTCGTCGGTCCGGTCATGCTGGCGCTCACCGACGACCTCGACTTCGACGCGGTGGGCGGCCTGACTCTGGGCGCCGACCCGGTCGCTACCTCGATGCTGCACGCTGCCGCCGCGCGCGAGCGCCGGCTCGATGCCTTCGTCGTCCGCAAGGCCGAGAAGCAGCACGGGCTGCAACGGCGCATCGAGGGACCCGACGTCGCCGGCCGCCGGGTACTGGCCGTCGAGGACACCTCCACCACGGGTGCATCGGTGCTCACTGCGGTCGAGGCGCTGCGTGCCGCGGGCGCAGTCGTGGTGGCGGTGGCGGTGATCGTCGATCGCGGCACCGACGCGCAGCAGCGGGTCGAACAGGCGGGGCTGGAGTACCGCTTCGCCTACGGGCTGTCCGATCTCGAGCTCGGCTGAGACTCGCCGCGAGAGGACCGGTAGGCCCGGCCCCCCTCGATGAGCATCGGGATGATCGAGACAAAGACGATCACCAGCAAGATGGGCTCGATGTTGTCCTTGACGACGGCGAACTGTCCGAGCCAGTAGCCGAGCATCGTCACCCCGATGCCCCACAGCAGCGCGCCGACGAGGTTGTACACGGCGAACGTCCGGTAGTGCATCCGGCTGGCGCCGGCCATCGTCGGCACGAACGTCCGCACGATGGGGACGAAGCGTGCCAGCACCACAGTGCGTGCGCCGTACCGCTCGAAGAAGCCGTGCGCCCGCTCGACGTGGGCGGGATTGAACAGCCGCGAGCCCTCACGGTTGAAGATCGCCGGGCCGGCGCGACGGCCGATGAGGTAGCCGGTCTGGTCGCCCACGAAGGCGGCCAGGCCGATCAGCGGGATCGTCACCCACAGCGAGGGCAGGTAGCGCCCGTCGGCGACGAGCAGGCCGGCGGTGAACAGCAGCGAGTCGCCGGGCAGAAAGAAGCCGATCAGCAGCCCGGACTCGGCGAACACGACCAGCACGATGCCGAGCAGCCCGAAGCTCTGGATCAACGAGTCCGGATCAAGCCAGCTGGGTCCGAGCGCGGTTGTCACAGCGGCCAAGGTCACCTCGTGAGCCTAGCGGCGCCCCGGTGCGCCACCCGCCGACGCGGTCATTCGCCAGGGGTGGTGTGAGCGCTAGGCCCCGCGGTTCGTGGCGGCCGTCTCATCGGCCTCCCTCGAGTAGTTGGGGTCGGTGACGAGCCGACTGTGGCGGGCGCTGTACCCGAAGTACACGATGAAGCCCAGGGCCATCCAAATGAAGAACCGGATCCAGGTCGACGCGGCCAGGTTGAGCATCAAGGCGAAGGCCGCCAAGGCCGCGAGGATGGGGACGACCGGAACGCCGGGGCACCGGAACGCCCGCTCGAGGTCAGGACGCGTTCTGCGGAGCACCAACACCCCGACGGCGACGAGTATGAAGGCAAACAACGTCCCGATGTTGACCAGCTCGGCCAGCTCGGTCAGCGGCACGAAAGCCGAGATCACGGCCACGACGATGCCGGTGGTGACAGACGTACGTATCGGTGTCCCGAACCGCTCGCTGACCTTCGAGAAGGCGGGCGGCAGTAGCCGGTCGCGGCTCATCGCGAAGAAGACCCGGCTCTGGCCGATCATCAGGATCATCATCACCGTCGTGAGGCCCACCAGTGCGCCCACCGAGATCGTCGTCGCGATGCCCGGCTGCCCCACCGAGCGGAACGCGGCGGCCAGCGGGGCGTCGATCTCGATCTGGCGGTAGTCGACCATGCCGGTGACCACCAACGAGACCGCCACGTAGAGCACTGTGCAGATGCCCAGAGAGGCCAGGATGCCGATCGGCATGTCGCGCTGGGGGTTCTTCGTCTCCTCCGCCGCCGTGGCCACGATGTCGAACCCGATATAGGCGAAGAACACCAGAGCCGCCCCGGTGAAGATGCCGCTGATGCCGAAGGCGCCCGATGCGAGTCCCAGGTCCTGAAGCAGCGAGGCAGTGGGCGCCGCGCCTGAGGCGGCCTCGGAGCCTGCGGGCGGTATGAACGGCGAGTAGTTGCCGGACTTGATGAAGAACAGCCCAGCGAAGATCACCAGCAGGACAATGGCGAGCTTGATCACGACCATAACGAAGTTGACCTGCGAGGAGACCTTGATCCCCAGGCAGATGACACCGGTCAGGATCAGCACGATCACCGGCGCGACGAGGTTGGGGACGAGGTCGGGTGCCGGTCCGAAGGTGGATGCCGGCAGGGTGATGCCGGCCTGCTCCATCACGTCGGCGAAGTAAGTCGACCAACCGACAGCGACTGTGCTCGCGCCGAGGGCAAGCTCGAGGATCAGGTCCCAGCCGATGGTCCAGGCGATGAGCTCGCCGAGGCTGGCGTAGGAGAACGTGTACGCCGAGCCGGCGACCGGGACCGTGCTGGCAAACTCCGCGTAGCACAACGCGGCCAGGGCACAGACGATGCCCGACGCGACGAACGACAGCGCGACGGCCGGCCCCGCCTTTGCTCCGGCAGCCTCACCGGTCAGGACAAAGATACCCGTACCGATGATCACGCCCACCCCGAAGACGGTGAGCTCGAGGGGGCCGAGCCGCTTTCGGAGCTGATGCTCGGACTCTTCCGTGTCTGCGATGGACTGCTCGATGGTCTTGGTGCGCAGGAGGTTCATCAGATATCTCCTCGTACATCGACAGGCACGACGAATACTCACGGTCGAGAGTCCCGAGCGGCAGCATCCCGCGAGATGGCTCCATTGGGAAGGGCTATTGGTGCTCCGGCTTCGGCTCCGGTGTCGCCGAGCTAAAGCTGTCGCCTCAGTTGGCCGGCGCCTTGGGTTCCGGAACGGAAGCCTGTCTGAGCCGAGGGCCAGCGGTGATGACACAGCATGTTGTTGTTTATCGGCAGCGGTGCCGGTTGCGGCAGCTGTGCGCTGCGCGGGCGGATTCTCCTCGGTGCTGGCGATGGTCCACTGTGGGGTCGTGGCAGATGGTGATGCGGTCGGAGTAGGCCCGTGGGCGGGGAGCCCGCCGGATGACCCACGCCTGGATCCGCAGCTTCTCGCGCACGGCGACAGCAGGAACGTCGTTGACCGCTTTCGATACTGGCGAGAGGAGGCGATACGCGAAGAGCTGCGCCGGACCCGGTGCACGCTCGAGGTTGCTATCGAGAACTGGCGTCATGATCTGAACATCGGCTCGATCGTTCGCACGGCCAACGCGATGAATGTTGAGTGCGTGCACATCGTTGGTGCTCGTCGCTGGAATCGACGAGGGGCGATGGTGACCGATCGGTACATACAGATCCGACATCAGCCGACAGTGGTGGACCTGGTCGAGTGGGCCACAAGCAGATCTCGCACAATCATAGGGATCGACACTGTCCCCGCAGCAGTTCCGTTAGAGACCTACGACTTCCCGGAGCTGAGCCTTCTTCTCTTCGGGTCCGAGGGGAGCGGCCTCTCGCGCGAAGCGGCGGATGCTTGCGAAGCTGTGCTCGCAATCGGCCAGTTTGGGTCCACTCGCTCGATGAATGCGGGCGCAGCTGCGGCGGTCGCCATCCACTCATGGGTTCGTCGCCATCGATGGGGTCAGAACCCGAACTCCTTGCAGCCGGTGCGGTCAGACGACTGAATCGGGAGCTGGCCCGAGATGCCGCGTCCTCACCACGTCGGCGCCGGGGCTGACCTACGGTGACTGCATGGCAGAGCGACTGGTGGTCATCGGGGGCGACGCGGCGGGCCGGCGACGACCTCGAGGTGATCGTGCTCGAGCGCACGGCGTGGACGTCGTACTCCGCCTGCGGCATCCCCTACTGGGTCGCGGGTGAC
>JACCVL010000228.1 GCA_013698185.1 Nocardioidaceae bacterium | reverse complement strand
CGGCAGACCAACGGACCCCTCGGCTGCGGGTCTCCACCCTCGTGAGAGGACTGGACATCCCCTGGGACATCGCGTTCCTGCCGGGCGGCTCCATGCTGTACACCCAGCGGGTACGCAAGACGATCCGCTACCGCTCGCCGAGCGGGAACGACCGCAGTGTGCGGTTCAACAAGACCGGCATCTGGGCCGCGCAAGAGACCGGCCTGATGTCGATCGTGGCGGCCCGGAACTTCAGCCGCACGCGCCAGTTCTTCACCTGTCACGGCAACAACTCCAGCCGGGCGAGCGGGCACGACGTCCGGGTGGTCAAGTGGCGGCTGCGTGAGGACGCCCGCAGTGCCGCCAAGGTCGCCACCATCGTTGCCGGCCTCCCCGCGGGCTCCGGCCGGCACGGTGGCTGCCGGTTGCGCTTCGGACGTGAGGGCGCGCTGTACATCGGCACCGGGGACGCCGCCCGGTCCAACGCGCCGCAGAACCTTCGCTCGGGGGGCGGCAAGGTGCTGCGGGTACGCCCGGCAACCGGGCGCCCGTGGCCGGGTAACCCCTTCATCCACTCCGGCAGGGTGATGAAGCGCCGGGTGTACACCTACGGCCATCGCAACGTTCAGGGCCTGGCGCAGCGCCCCAACCGCCAGATGTGGTCGGTCGAGCACGGCCCGGATCGCGACGACGAGGTCAACAAGCTCAGGAACGGCGGCAACTACGGCTGGGATCCCGGTCCCGGCTACGACGAGTCGGTGCCGATGACCGACTTCTCGCTGCCCGGCAGGCAGATCGGCGCCCGGTGGCGCTCAGGCTCACCGACGCTGGCCACCTCCGGGGCGGTATGGCTGCGCGGCACGAGGTGGGGCCGGTGGGACGGCGCGCTCGCCGTCGCCGCACTGAAGGCCACCTCGCTACGGATCCTGAAGTTCGACCGCCGCGGCAGGTTCGTCCGGATGTGGACTCCGCCGGCTCTCAACACTAACTATCGCCTGCGCTCACCGGTGCTCGGCCCGGACAAGAACCTGTACGTGACGACCGCCAACGGCGGTGGCACCGACCGGATCTTCAAGGTGGTCCCGCGCCGCTGAGGCGACTGACCTCGGCGTCGGCGTGACCCGTAGGGTCGGCCCATGGACAGGTTCGCCGGCCGGGTTGCCGTGATCACGGGCGCCGCCCGTGGCATCGGAGCAGCCGTCGCCCGGCGGCTGGCCACCGAGGGTGCGGCGGTCGCCCTGCTCGACCTGGACGAGAAGACGGCGGCGGCCACCGCGGCCGACATCGCTGCCAGCAGCCCGGCCCTGGGCGTCGGCTGCGACGTCACCGACGAGGAGTCCGTGCGTAGCGCCGTCGAGCGGGTCGTCGCCGAGCTGGGTGGCCTGCACGTGCTCGTCAACAACGCCGGCATCACCCGCGACAACCTGTTGTTCAAGATGACCGCGGACGACTGGGACGCGGTGGTCGCGGTGCACCTGCGTGGCGCGTTCCTCGTCACCAAGGCCGCCCAGCAGCACATGGTGCAGGCGGGGTACGGCCGGATCGTCAACCTGTCGAGCGTCTCGGCGCTGGGCAGTCGCGGCCAGGCCAACTACTCGGCGGCCAAGATGGGCCTGCAGGGCCTGACCCGCACGCTGGCCATCGAGCTGGGCCCGTTCGGCATCACCGCCAACGCGGTGGCACCAGGCTTCGTGGTCACCGACATGACCGACGACACCGCTCGCCGGGTGGGAGTCAGCGCGGAGGACTTCCGGGCGGCTGCTGCCGCGCTCACCCCCGTACGCCGCGTCGGACAGCCGCATGACATCGCGACCGCGATCGCGTTTCTGGCCAGCGAGGAGGCGGGTTTCGTCACCGGCCAGACCCTGTACGTCGACGGTGGCCGCGCGCTCTGAACGTACCCCCGGTGTCGCTCATCGTCCGGCGCCACTTGGCAAACCGGCCATCTCTTTGTACGGTTCGACCGGCTTCGTCACCGGTCTCGTGCTGGTGTCGGCCCCACAACAGAATAGGTGAGGCGATCGACGCCGAGTCCTGCCCCGAATCCGCCCTCACCATCGACCTGACGTCGAACACACCTCTCGGGCAGGAGCGGGGGACCCACAGACGACCCCCGTCGTCACCGCACGATTGCAGCCCGGCCCTGCCGTGTTGCCTCGTGCTCGGGGTTAAGTCGTGACCGGTCCGTCCTCGTGGCGGCCGGCACGGCCGGGCACCTTCTCGCCCGAACCCGACAGCTCACTCCGCAGGCGTGGGAAGGAAGCCCTCTCATGTCTGCAGCCCTTCGGGTGCAGCGTTTCGCTGCGCTGCTCCTCATCGTCCTCGCCCTCACCGTCGCCCTGCTGGCGACCACCGCGGTGGTCGTCCCGGACGCCGACGCGGCGACCGACCGCAAGGTCCGTCATGCCCTCAAGGTCGCCAGGAACCAGATCGGCGACTCCTACAACTACGGCTCGGCAGGGCCCAACCGCTTCGACTGCTCGGGCCTGCTGTATTACGCGTTCCGGACCCGTACCGGTATCAACATCCCGCGGGTGTCGTCCGACCAGTACCGCTACGCCCGGTCCATCAGGAAGCGCAACATCCGTCGGGGTGACCTGATGGCCTTCTACAGCAGCAGCGGCATCTACCACATCGGGATCTTCGCCGGTCGCAGAGACGGCAGGAAGATCATCCTCCACTCGCCGAGCACGGGCAGCAAGGTCCACAAATCGGTCGTTTGGACCAATAAGTGGAAGGCCGCCACGCTGCGCTCGCGCTGAGCGAGAACGAGCTGGGCCGACACGGGGCAGGCTGGCCCGAAGCGGGGCCAGCCTGCCGCATCATGGGCGCATGACCCCGTGGACTGCTGGATCGGGCGCGTCCGGTGTCCTCTCTACCCGCCGCCCCCGACTGGCCGCCGCCCTGAGCTGTCTCGCCGTCTTGGCGCTGTCGGCGTCGTGCAGCGATGACCCGGCGGAGCCTGTCGCCGCTCAGGCCGGCGACGGTGGGGCCGCGGCCGTCGCCGACGCAACTGGCGACGGCGAGCGCGATGGCGACGCGCCCACCGCGCTCGTCCAGCCCCTGACCGGCGAGGAGGTCGACGGCGACCTGCCGGCTCACCCGGTGCTCGCCGTCAAGATCGACAACACCGCCGCATCGGCACCTCAGGTCGGCCTGTCTGGCGCCGACCTGATCACCGAGGAGCTCGTCGAGGGTGGGCTGACCCGGTTGGCCGTCATGTTCTACTCCGACCTGCCCCGCGTCGCCGGGCCGGTGCGGTCGATGCGCGCCAGCGACATCGGCATCGCCGCCCCGGCCGGGGCCACGATGGTGGCCTCGGGAGGCGCTCCGCCAACCGTCCGGCGCATCGTGGGGGCAGACGTCGCCACCGCGACCGAGTCCGAGGGCAACCCGGGCTACACCCGTGCCGGAGACCGTGAGGTGCCGCACAACCTGATGGTGGCGCTGCCGGAGCTCGCCGCCAGCCTTGCCGACGCCAGCCTGAAGCCACCCCCGGCGTACCTGCCGTTCGGTGCCAACCCGATGACCGGGGGCGAGCCGGCCCGCGCGTTCGAGGTCGCCTTCACCCCCGGCCAGCCCCAGTCGTGGCGCTTCGACGGCACGTCGTACACGCGACCCGGCAGCTTCGCCGAGCGGGGGGACGACTTCGCCGCCGACTCGGTGCTGGTGCTCCGGGTGCGCCTGACAGACGCCGGCTACAAGGACCCGGCGGGCAACCCGGTGCCGGAGACGATCCTCGACGGCAACGGCGAGGCCACGTTGTTCCACGACGGGATGGCGGTCGACGGCAGCTGGCGCAAGGACGGGCTGGAGGCACCCCTGGAGCTGGTCGATACCAACGGCGACGCGCTGACCGTGCCCGCCGGACACACCTGGATCGAGCTGGTGCCGGTCGACGGTGGCAGCGTCCGCGTCAGCCGCTGACCGTTCGTCGACCGGGGTCGCCCACGGTGGGCGCCGGGCTGGAGCGGCATGACAGCATGACGCCGTGACCGCCCCGCCGAGCATCTCCTACTCGATCACCGTCCGGCTCGAGCTGCCCGCTGCCGGAACCGGCGTCGGCCAGCTGACCGCCGCCGTCGAGCAGGCCGGTGGCATGGTCACCGCACTGGACGTCACCGCGTCCGGCAGCGAACGGCTCCGGATGGACGTCACCTGCGCGGCCTCGTCGACAGAGCACGCCGACACGATCGTGCACGCGTTGCGGCAGGTGCCGGGCGTCAGCGTGCACAAGGTCTCCGACCGCACGTTCCTCATGCATCTCGGGGGCACCATCGAGATGGCCTCCAAGCACCCGATCCGCAACCGTGACGACCTGTCGATGGTATACACACCCGGGGTCGCCCGGATCTGTCGCGCCATCGTCGACAACCCCGAAGACGTCCGCCGGCTCACCGTCAAACGCAACGCGGTCGCGGTGGTGACCGACGGCTCGGCGGTGCTGGGCCTGGGCAACATCGGCCCCGCCGCTGCCCTGCCGGTGATGGAGGGCAAGGCGGCACTGTTCAAACGGTTCGCCGACATCGACGCGTGGCCGCTCTGCCTCGACACCCAAGACGTCGACGAGATCGTCCGCACGGTCGCCGCCGTCGCACCCGGTTTTGCCGGCATCAACCTCGAGGACATCAGCGCACCGCGCTGCTTCGAGGTCGAGCGGCGGTTGCGTGACCAGCTCGACATCCCGGTCTTCCACGACGACCAGCACGGCACGGCGATCGTGGTGCTGGCCGCCTTGACCAATGCCCTGCGCGTGGTCGGGAAGGCGCTCGCCGACGTACGGATCGTGATGGTCGGCGCCGGCGCCGCCGGGACCGCGGTGCTCAGGCTGCTGCTGCACGCGGGCGCAAGCAGCGAGACGGGCGAGGTCACGATGGTCGACCTGGAGGGTGTGGTGCACCGCGACCGTCCGGGGCTCGGGCCCGACCTGCGATGGGTCGCCGAGCACACCAACTTCGAGGGGCGGACCGGCTCGCTGCGGGACGCCATGCGGGGTGCGGACGTGTTCATCGGGCTCTCGGCGCCGCGGCTCATCGACGCTGCGGACGTGGCGACGATGGCGGCCCGGCCGGTCGTCTTTGCCCTGGCCAACCCCGAGCCGGAGATCGACCCCACCGAGGCCCGCCGGCACGCCGCCGTGGTGGCCACCGGGCGCTCGGACCACCCCAACCAGATCAACAACGTGCTGGCGTTCCCGGGCGTCTTCCGCGGCCTGCTCGATGCCCAGAGCCGCACCATCACCCTCGACGCCCTGCAGGCCGCGGCAGAGGCGATCGCGCAGGTCGTCACCGATGACGAGCTCAATGCCAGCTATGTGGTGCCCAGCGTGTTCCACCCCGACGTCCACGACCTGGTGGCGGAGGCGGTCACCACGGCGGCACAGGGCGGCCGGTGAGCGTCGACGTCCCGCGCTGGTGGGTCGGCCAGCTGCTGGTCGCCACGCCCGCCCTGGAGGATCCCCACTTCCGCCGTACCGTCGTCTTGCTGCTCGACCACGACGACGACGGAGCGCTGGGGGTCGCCCTCGACCGGCCGCTCGAAACGCGGATCGCCGACGTGCTGCCGGGTTGGGAGGGCGTAGTGGGCGCGCCCGCCCAGCTGTTCGCGGGCGGGCCGGTGTCCAGCGGCGCCGCGCTCGGTGTGGCTGTGCTCGCCGCCGACACCCCGTCGGCGCCCCTGGGCTGGCGGCGGATGTTCGGCGATACCGGGCTGGTGGACCTGGACACCCCGGTGCAGGTCGTCGCCGATGCGATCGTGGCGATGCGGGTGTTCGCGGGATACAGCGGATGGGGTCCCGGGCAGCTCGAGTCCGAGGTGGCCGAGGGGTCATGGGTGCTGCTCGCGGCCGAGCCCGACGACCTCGTCAGCACCAACCCCGCCGGACTGTGGCGCCAGGTGTGGCGCCGCCAGGGTGGCTGGACGGGCCTGCTCGCGGACTTCCCCGACGATCCGGGCCACAACTGAGCCAGGCAGGCTGAGGCCGCCCGGCCAATCGTGGCTGCCGAAGTGCCGACGGGCGTGGAACACTGACGCCGTGACGACGCACATGAGCCCGGCGACCGAGACCGTCGAAGACACCCGTACGCGGCCGGTGACCGACGACGGCGACCACGAGCGCTTCTCGCACTACGTGCCCAAAGACAAGCTGATGGCGGCCATGGTGGAGGGCTCGCCCGTGGTGGCGCTGTGCGGCAAGGTATGGGTGCCCAGCCGCGACCCGCAGCGGTTCCCCGTCTGTCCCGAGTGCAAGGAGATCTGGGCGTCGATGAAGCCCGGGTCCGGCGGTGGCGACGACACGGGTGACGACAAAGGCTGACCGGAGCGGAGTGGGATCTGTCAGGGCCAGACGTAGGCTTTGGCGGTGACACCCGATAGCCCGCTGGCGCCGCACCTGCGCCGGACGACCATCGGTGTGCTCGCCCTCGTGTCGCTGGTCGCCTTCGAGGCGATGGCGGTCGCCACCGCGATGCCGGTGGCTGCCCGCGCCCTCGACGGTCTGGTGCTGTACGCGTGGGCGTTCACCGGCTTCCTGATCACCAGCCTGTTCGCCACCGCGGTCGCGGGAGACCTCTGCGACCGCTTCGGGCCACGCCCGGCTGTGGTCGGGGGTGTGGTCGTCTTCGCGCTCGGCCTGGCACTGGCCGGCGCCGCCACCTCGATGGTGATGTTCGTTGCGGGACGGCTGGTCCAGGGCCTCGGCGCGGGCGGCATCATCGTCGGCATCTACGTGCTGATCGGTCAGGCCTACCCCGACCGGCTGCGGCCCCGCATTTTCTCCTACCTGTCGGCCGCCTGGGTGATCCCGGCCGTGGTCGGTCCCGTCGTCGCCGGAACCGTGGCGGAGAACCTGACCTGGCGGCTGGTCTTCTACGGCCTGCTGCCGCTGGTCGTGGCCCCGGTCGTACTGCTGTGGCCCCTGTTGTGCCGGGCTGGTCCGGCCGAGCCCGCAGCGCGACTACCGGGCCGGGTGTGGCTGGCACTGGTGCTGGCCGTGGGGGGTGCCGCGCTGCAGCTCGGCGGCCAGCAGCTCGAACATGGGGCCGTGCCGCTCGGCACGGCGACGATCGCGACCGGCGCGGTGCTCGTGGGCCTGTCGCTGCGGCGGCTGCTCCCGGCGGGCACCTTGCGCCTGCGCCGCGGGTTGCCCTCGGTGGTGCTGCTGCGTGGTGTCCAGGCGGGCGCGTTCTTCGGTGTCGAGGCGTTTCTGCCCCTGATGCTCGTCGAACACCGCGGTCTGTCGCCGACCCTGGCCGGTGCCTCGCTCACCGGCGCGGCGCTCGGCTGGTCGGCGGGTGCGTGGTGGCAGGGCCGCCCGGGGCTCAGCATCGACCGGCAGCGACTCGCGGTCGCTGGCTCCCTGCTGGTTCTCGCCGGGCTCGTGCTGACCTCGTCGGCCGTCGTTGCCCCCACGGTCCCGCCGGTCACAGCTGCCGTCGGCTGGGTGATCGCCGGCAGCGGGATGGGGATCACCTTGTCAACGCTCAGCGTGCTGCTGTTCCGCCTGGCCCCACCCGGTGAGGAGGGCTCGAGCTCGGCGGCACTACAGCTGTCCGACGCGCTGGGCTGCGTGCTGACCGTCGGGCTCGGCGGGGTGCTGTATGCCGCGTTGCACGACCGTGCGGGCGCGGTTGCCGCTGCCGGCGGCGGGGGTGGCGAGGTGGATATCGCGCCGGAGTTCGCGGCGGTGTTCGCGGTCATGATCACCGTGCAAGTGCTCGCCGTGCTGGTTGCGCGCCGGGTGCTGCCGCGACCGGTGCGCCAGGGGGCGCCTGCGCTACGCCACGTAGACGTGGCATAGCGACCCTTTACGTGGTGCCGGCGCCCGTCAAGGGTTCCCGAGCCACGTAAACGTGGCGCGGGGCGGCCGCTACCAGCCGGCGCCGAAGCAGAGCAGGGGAGCGGGGGCGGCATCAGCGGACAGGGCGCTGGTGGCTGCGGCCAGTGCGACCGCCGGCCGGTCGCCGGCCGCCAGCCGTGCGTGGTGCACGGCCAGTACCTCGCAAGCGGTCTCGTCGTTGACGCGCACCGGGGAGGCGACGACGCTACGGGCGCCGGCGTGCTGCCAGGCGGCGGTCATGCCGAGCGTCTCCTCACCGGCGCGCACCGTGGCCCGCCCGAGCTCGCAGGACGACAGCACCACCTGCGCGGGCACCGGGTCGACAGCGGCGATGTCGTGGCCGAACCACGGCCCGTCGGCCAGCTGCAGACCGGAGAACAACGGGTTGTCGGCATTGTGCGTCCCGTGCGCAGCGACGTGCAGCAGATCGACCCTGGACGCGAGCGCGGTGAGCCCGGTGGCGCTGGCGGCACCGTGTCGCAACGCCTCGGCGGCTGACCAGGACGCCCCTGCTCGGCCGATCTCCTCCTCGGCACGTTCCACGCCGGGACCAGCGACCAGCCCGACGCTGCCGACGGTCTCGTCCGGGCGCCGGGTGAGCGCCCAGGCGGTGGCGGTCCGCGAGACGCAGACGGGCACGCCGACCAGCGGGGGCAGCAGCGTCCAGGGCACGGTGGCTAACGCGGCCGACGGGACGAGCAGCAGGGGGCCGGCCGACAGCGGTAGCGGATCGAGCAGCGCCTTTGCCAGCTCGACACCGGTGCCGTACGCCGAGGTGCTGACTGCCTGTCGCATGGGCGCCGCCAGTCGCGTCGCGGCAGCGTCGAGGTCGACGCCGAGGCGGACCATCAGCTGCCCCACGGAGGCATACGGGCCGAGGGCGTGGACCGTCGCGTCCCGCGCGGTGACGACGAGGGCATGCAGGTGACCATCGACGACCAGATGGCTGACCAGGGTGGCCTCGTCATCCACGAGGCGAGAGCGCAGGTCGTCAAGGGCGAGAGGCTCGGTGACGATGCCCGGCCCAGGAGGGTAGAGGGCGCGGTCGCGAACCTGACGCTCCAGCTCGCCCATCCGGCGGCGGCCGGCCACGGAGACCGCACCGGCAGCAACCTCGACCCGGAGGGCGCGGAGCTCCTGCAGCGCATCGGCAGCCGCCTTGTCGGCGGGCGGGCGTACCGGGGGCACGCGCGAGGCGAACGCCCGAGCCCGCTCGCTCCAGTCGAAGATCACCTCGGGCCGGCCGTCGGCCACGGCCGCCCGCAGCCCGCGCTCGGCCAGCGCC
>JACCVL010000222.1 GCA_013698185.1 Nocardioidaceae bacterium | reverse complement strand
ACCGGATCCGCGCGCTGATGCACCGGGACCTCGCCCGTCGCCAGAAGCAGCGGCGGCAAGCGGCGCGCCGGGCCGCCCACGCGCTGACCACCGACGCCGCCGCAGCGCCGACAGCGTCCGTCGACCGGCCGGACACGCACCGGGACCTCGCCTCGTGAGGGCCGGCTGATGGGCCGCGGACTGTGGTTCGCGGCCGGTGCGGGCACGGCGGTCTACGCCACCATCAAGGCGCGCCGACTCGCCTACCGGCTGTCGGCTGGCGGAGTCGCGGACCAGGTGGCCGCGCTGCGGCTGGGAGTCCGGGCGCTGGGCGACGACATCGCCGCGGGCACCCGCAAGCGGGAGGCCGAGCTGGTCGAGGAGCTTGGCTTGGGGCGGCCGCGGGCAGCCGGCCACGATGACCCCGGACCACCGGTCCGGCTGGTCACCCCGAGACCCCACGAAGCGCGGAAGGACGTCACCTGATGGAGACCGCGGAGATCCGCCGTCGCTTCCTCAGCCACTTCGAGCAGCGCGGGCACCAGGCGGTGCCGAGTGCGCCGCTGTTGCACGACGACCCGAACCTGCTGTTCGTCAACGCCGGAATGGTCCCGTTCAAGCCCTACTTCCTCGGCCATGAGAGCCCGCCGTGCCCACGCGCGACCAGCATCCAGAAGTGCGTGCGCACGCTCGACATCGAGGAGGTCGGCAAGACCACCCGGCACGGCACGTTCTTCGAGATGTGCGGCAACTTCTCCTTCGGTGACTACTTCAAGCAGCGCGCCATCGAGCTCGCCTGGGAGCTGGTGACCAGGCCGCAGTCCGACGGCGGGTTCGGGTTCGACGAGGCCCAGCTGTACGCCAGCGTCTACCACGACGACGACGAGGCGGTCGCGTTGTGGAAGCAGGTGGCTGGGCTGTCCGACGACCGCATCGTCCGCCTCGGCATGAAGGACAACTACTGGTCCATGGGCGTGCCCGGACCCTGCGGTCCGGCCTCGGAGATCCTCATCGACCGCGGGCCCGACTTCGGTGCCGACCGCGACTGGGAGGCCGGCGACCGGTACATGGAGTTCTGGAACCTCGTCTTCATGCAGAACATCCGCGGCGAGGGGCAAGGCAAGGAGGACTACCCGATCCTCGGCGAGCTGCCCGCCAAGAACATCGACACCGGCATGGGCCTGGAGCGGGTCGCGTACCTGCTGCAAGGGGTCGACAACATGTACGAGATCGACGAGATCCGCCCGGTCATCGCCGTGGCCGAGGAGCTGTCGGGACGGCGCTACGGTGCCGACCCCGAGGCCGACGTACGGATGCGGGTGGTCGCCGACCACGTCCGCAGCGCCATGATGCTGATCGCCGACGGGGTCACGCCGGGCAACGAGTCGCGCGGCTACGTGCTGCGGCGACTGGTCCGGCGGGCCGTGCGGTCGATGCGGCTGCTCGGGGTGGAGGAGACGACCCTGCCGGCCCTGCTACCGGTGGCCAAGGACAAGCTCGTGCGGTCGTACCCTCAGCTCGACCAGGAGTGGAGCCGGATCAGCCAGATCGCCTATGCCGAGGAGGAGGCGTTCGGCCAGACCCTGCGGGCCGGCAGCCAGCTGTTCGACCTGGCGGTCGCCAGGACCCGCGACCAAGGCAGCAACCGGCTGGCCGGCGACGCGGCGTTCGCGCTGCACGACACCTACGGCTTCCCGATCGACCTCACGCTGGAGATGGCCGCCGAGCAGGGCGTCGTGGTCGACGAGGAGGGCTTCCGCCGGCTGATGGGCGAGCAGCGCGACCGCGCCAAGGCTGACGCCCGGGGACGGCGTACCGGCCACGTCGACGCCAGTGCGTTCCGTGCGGTGACCGACCGGCTCGGCCGCGCCGTCAGCTTCACCGGGTACGACGAGGTGGTCAGCGAGGCCTCGGTGGTCGGGCTGGTCGGTCCCGACGGGGCGCTCGACGTCGCCCACGAGGGCGACGAGGTCGAGGTCGTGCTCGACCGCACTCCGTTCTACGCCGAGGGCGGCGGACAGCTCGCCGACCGTGGCCTGATCCAGCTGGTGGACGGCGCCCAACTGGAGGTGCTGGACGTCCAGACGCCACTGACGGGCGTCATCGCCCACCGGGCACGGGTGGTCTCCGGCGAGGTCGTCACGGGCGCGTCCGGGCAGGCTCTCGTCGACATCGAACGGCGCAAGTCGATCTCGCGCGCACACACCGCGACGCACATGGTGCACAAGGCGTTCCGCGAGGCGCTCGGCGAGACGGCGACCCAGGCGGGCAGCGAGAACGCGCCAGGGCGCTTTCGCTTCGACTTCTCCGCCACCGGGGCGGTGCCCTCGTCGGTCCTCGCCGACGTCGAGGCACGCGTGAACGATGTGGTCCTCGAAGACCTGTCGGTGCACGCAGAGACGATGACCCAGGTGCAGGCCCGCGAAGCCGGGGCGATGGCCTTGTTCGGCGAGAAGTACGGCGACCAGGTGCGGGTGATATCGGTCGGGGAGTGGGCCCGCGAGCTGTGCGGCGGCACCCACGCCCTGCGCTCGGGACAGCTGGGGGTCATCAAGCTGCTGGGGGAGAGCTCGATCGGCTCCGGGGTGCGGCGCGTGGAGGCACTGGTGGGCGCCGACGCGTTCAGGTTCCTCGCCCGCGAGCACGTGCTGGTCGCCGGGCTGATGGAGACGCTCAAGGTCCAGCGCGACGACCTACCCGGGCGCGTTGCCGATCTCGTCGAGCGGCTGCGCACCGCCGAGAAGGAGATCGAGACCGTACGGGTCAAACAGCTCTTGTCCTCGGCCGGCGAGATCGCCGCGGCCGCGCGCGACGTCGCCGGGGCCGCCTACGTCGGGGTCAGCACTGCCGACGGGGTCAACGCTGGTCAGGTCCGGACCCTCGCCCTCGACGTACGCGGGCGGTTGGACCCCGGCCGCCCCGGCGTCGTCACCGTCGTCGGGGCCACCAACGGCAAGCCCGCGGTGGTGGTCACCGTCAACGACGCCGCGCGCGCACGCGGGCTGTCGGCCAACGCGCTGGTCAAGGTCGCCGCCGGAGTGCTCGGTGGCAGCGGCGGCGGCCGCGACGACGTCGCCCAGGGTGGCGGCTCTTCGCAACGGCACGACGCCGACCTGGCGGCGACGGTGGGCCAGGCGCTCGCCGCGGTCGAGCGGGCCATCTCCGCTGACGTCGGCGGGTCGTCCTGACCGAGCAGATGCGTCCTGGCACCCGGCTCGGCGTCGATGTCGGCCAGGTGCGCGTCGGGGTCGCCGTCAGCGATCCGGCCGGTCTGCTCGCGACCCCGGTCGAGACGGTGCCCGCCGGCGACCCGTCCGGTGCGGCGGCGATCGACCGGCTGGTGCAGCTCGCCACCGAGCACGGCGTGGTCGAGGTCGTGCTGGGCCTGCCGAGGTCGCTGTCCAGCACCGAAGGGCCCGCCGCGGCCGCCGCCCGTGCCTTCGGCAGGCGGTTGGCGGCGGCGGTGGCGCCGGTGTCCGTCCGCCTGGTCGACGAGCGGATGAGCACCGTCTCAGCGGAGCGCGGCCTGCGCGAGGTGGGCAGACGGGGGGCCACACACGGTGCAAAACGCCGTAAGGTCGTGGATCAGGCCGCAGCGGTGATCATCCTGCAGACTGCTCTCGACACAGAACGCACACGGGGGACCGCACCGGGTGAGCTCGTACAGCCGGCACCACCGGCGGCACCAGCCCCCGAGACAACCGGGAGACCCGGTGAGTGAACGCGACACGGTGAGTGACGACCAGGTGGCCGAGCCTGATGTCGTCATCGACCACCCCCGCACTAGCGAGGAGATGACCGGCCGGTCGGCGACCGCCCGGGTGGCCCGCAGCTGTCTCCCGACGCTGCTGGCGTTCCTGGTGGTCGGCGGGGTCGTGGTCGCTGCCTTGCTGTTCGTCTACCGGGGGGCAGACGGACTGCGCGACCGCTTCGCCGGGCCGGAGGACTTCGACGGCACCGGGAAGGGATCGGTGACCGTCCAGGTCGGTGA
>JACCVL010000216.1 GCA_013698185.1 Nocardioidaceae bacterium | reverse complement strand
AGCCGCGTTGCCGGACACCTGCTCAGCCTCCCGGTCGGGGAGGCAAACCCGGTGGTCCGGCTGCAACACATCTCCTACGCGCTGAAGGCGCACAAGGAGACCGGCAGGGCGGTCTCGGCAGATCGGCTGGTCGCCACGCCCGGGCTGGCGTCCACGACCTTCCAGGCACTGGGGTCGCGGGTGGCCGACAGCCAGGCCGCGTTGCCCTACCAGCTGGTCGTGAGCAACGTGCCCGGCCCGCAGGAGCCCATGTATGCGGGGGGTGCCCGGTTGGTCGCGACGTATCCCGCGCTGCCGCTCACCGAGTCCCGCGTGCTCGCGGTCGGCGTCAGCTCCTACGACGGCGGCGTTTTCTATGGCGTGACCGCTGACAGCGTCGCCGTGCCCGACGCAGCCGTGCTGGCCCCCTGCCTGTCGGAGGCGTTGGAGGAGCTGGTGGACACCACCCGGCCTGGCCGCTCGCGAGCGCCCCGGGGGCGTTCTGCACGTCGGCGGAAGCCCTCGTGACGACAACACAGCAGACCCGCGGCCGGGTGTATGTGCCGATCACCGTCGCTGGCCTCGAGCGGCTGGTCGACGGGGGCAGCCTCGGGCCCGGGCTGGCCGCCTTCGCCGTCACCGACGAGCTGGCGCTCTGGTGGGCGGACGGCACCAGTGAGCCCCTTGACCCCGAGGAGCTGGAGTACGCCGCAACCGTGCAGGCCGCGGCGACCAGCCTCGCGCTGCTCGACCCGGGCGGTGTCGCCGCCGGCACGGAGCCGGCCCGCCGGGTGGTGCTGGCCGCGGAGGTCTCTGGGGTCGGCCCGCCCGACGAGGTAGCCCCCGGCGCCGTGACGGTGACCGAGGAGATGGCGCTCAGCGACGTCGTCTCGGTGCACATCGATACCGCCGACGCCGCCGGCGCCGTTCGAGCCGCGGTCGCCGCGCTCGCCGACGACGCGGCGCCGGACTCCCACGTCGAGCTGGTGCTCGGCGAGATGGTCGACCACGAGCTCGCCTGGTACGCCCCGCATGAGGCGGCGGACCTGCTGGCGCGGCTGCTGCGTTGAGGCGGCTGCTTTGACGCGTGGGCGTGCCCGGGTCGAGCGTCTGCCAAGATGCGAGACATGAGCATGCTTGACGCGCGCACGAAGGTCCCCGTGCCGGTGAACGAGCCAGTCCTGACGTACGCCCCCGGCAGCCCCGAGCGCGCCACGCTGGACAAGCGGCTGGTGCAGCTGGCCTCGGAGCGGGTCGACTTGACCTGCACCATCGGCGGCAAGCAGCGGCTCGGCGGCGGCAAGCGGATCGACGTCGTCCAGCCGCATGCCCGGCGCGAGGTGCTGGGCACGATGAAGAACGCCACCGCGGCCGACGCCCGAGCCGCTGTCGCAGCCGCCAAGGCAGCGGCTCCGGCCTGGCGGGCGCTGCCGTACGACGAGCGGGCGGCGGTGCTGTTGCGGGCCGCGGACATGCTGTCCGGACCGTGGCGGCAGACGCTCAACGCGGCGACCATGCTCGGACAGTCCAAGACTGTCACCCAGGCCGAGATCGATGCTGCCTGCGAGCTCATCGACTTCTGGCGGATGAACGTCGCGTTCGGGCAGCGGCTGATCGGTGAGCAGCCCGAGGCCAACAGCCCCGGCGTCTGGAACCGGCTCGACCACCGCCCGCTCGAGGGCTTCGTCTATGCCGTCACGCCGTTCAACTTCACCGCGATCGGGGGCAACCTGCCGACTGCCCCCGCGCTGATGGGCAACACGGTGGTCTGGAAGCCCGCACCCACCCAGACGCTGGCTGCCTACTACACGCTGCGACTGCTCGAGGCTGCCGGCCTGCCCCCGGGGGTCATCAACATGGTCACCGGTGACGGGATCGCCGTCTCCGACGTCGTGCTCGCCGACCGCGACCTGGCCGGCATCCACTTCACCGGTTCGACGCCCACCTTCCAGCACCTGTGGCAGCGCGTGGGCGCCAACATCGCCGGCTACCGGACGTACCCGCGGCTGGTGGGCGAGACCGGCGGCAAGGACTTCATCGTGGCGCACCCCAGCGCCGACCCCGCCGTGTTGCGTACGGCGATGATCCGTGGCGCGTTCGAGTACCAGGGCCAGAAGTGCTCGGCGGCCTCCCGGGCGTTCGTGCCGCGCAGCCTGTGGAAGCAGATCGCGGCCGACCTCGTGGACACCACCGAGTCGCTGCCGATGGGGCCGGTCACCGACCTGGCCAACTTCATGGGTGCGGTCATCGACGAGCGTGCCTTCGCCAAGCACACCGCAGCCATCGAACGGGCCCGCGCGACGTCGTCGATCGCCATTGCCGCCGGCGGCCGCTACGACGACAGCGTGGGCTGGTTCGTCCGCCCGACGATCCTGCTCGGCGAGGACCCGAGCGACGAGATCTTCACCACCGAGTACTTCGGGCCGATCTTGTCGGTGCACGTCTACCCCGACCG
>JACCVL010000196.1 GCA_013698185.1 Nocardioidaceae bacterium | reverse complement strand
GGCCCGCTCAGCCCCGCGTACGCCGCAGGTAGGCGCCGAGCGCCCTCCCGGCGACCGGGTTGCTGTCCGCGACGGTGGCCGCCGCGCGCCGGGCGCGGAAGCCCAGTGCCCGCACCGTGCTGGCGCTGCGGGCGATGCCACCGGAGGCCACCTCACCGTCGGGCGGCTTGTTGGCCCACCAGCTGGTGGCGTACAGCTCGGCCAGGCCGCCGAGGGTCACGAGCGCGGCCTCCAGCAGCTCGGCGTCGCTGACGTCGGAGGGGAGGCGACCGCTTGCGGACACGGGCTCGAGCTCGGCGAGGTCGCCGACGACCGGATAGCCGGCGCCGCGCAGGGCCGCGGTCATCTCCCCCCCGGTGGCCTGGGCCCAGGCGAGATCGGCCTCACCCAGACCCAGCCGGACGGTCGGGACGTGCTCGGCCATCATCCGCACCAGGCTCAGCTTCATCACCTTGTCGAACTGGCGCTGGTTGAGGCGCTCGAGCAGCGGGTTGAGCCGCCGGATCAGCTCGGTCCCCACCAACCCGACGGTCTCGTTGGCCCACGCGGCGTCCTCGGTGAGCGTCGCAGCGTCGAAGCCGACCAGGCCACCCAGGCGCCCGACCAGCACCTCGGGGGGCGAGCCCGCTGGTGGCACCGTCACGACGTGGATGCGCTCGACCGGCACCACCTCGCGCCAGGTGGCGAGGATGGCCGGCACGTCTTGGCGGGCCCAGAAGCCGCGGGCGGGGTTGGTGCCGGGTCGCGCCGGGTCCTGCACGGCGGCGGCGAAGTCCGCCCAGGACCAGGAACCGCGGTTCTTGACCACCTCCTGCCAGGCCGAGGTGAGAATGCGGGCGAGGTCGCGGACGGTCACCACGACGTGCACCTCGTGGTCGGGGAAGGCTGCGACGGCGGCGCGGGCCTGCCGGGCGCTGGCCAGCGACAGGTGCTCGTCGGAGATCAGCACCGTCGGGTCGCCGCCGGCCCGCACACCGTCGACGAGCCCCTGCCAGGCACCGGTGATGCGTGCATCGTTGCCACTACCGCGCGGGCGTCGCCCGAGCAGGTCCCACACGGCGAACACCTGGCTCGGGAAGTCCTTGCCGCCGGGGTAGAGCACGCCCTGCGAACGCAGCGTCGCGCGGTTGGCGCGCATCAGCTGCTGGATGTAGGTCGTGCCGGTCTTGTGCAGGCCGATGTGCAAGTAGCAGCGCCGCTCACTCATGTCGGCAGCGTCCCACAGCGAGCGGACCCACCCGGCGTCCCAGCCGGGATAGCCTGGCACTCGTGGACGCCGACGAGATGTTTGCCCTGCCCGAGGAGCACCAGGCCATCCGCGAGGCGGTCCGAGCGGTCTGCGCGGACAAGGTGGCTCCGCATGCCGCCGACGTCGACGAGTCCGGCGTCTTCCCGGAGGCCGCGTACGACGCGCTGCGGGCCGCGGACTTCCACGCCCCGCACGTGCCCGAGCAGTACGGCGGGGCGGGCGCTGACGCGCTCGCGACCTGCCTGGTCATCGAGGAGGTGGCGCGGGTCTGCGCGGCCAGCTCGCTGATCCCCGGCGTCAACAAGCTGGGTACGCTACCGCTGCTGCTGGCCGGCTCCGAGGCGCTGAAGCAGCGCTACCTGCCCCCCGTCGCCTCCGGTGAGTCGATGTTCTCGTACTGCCTGTCCGAGCCCGAGTCCGGCAGCGACTCGGTCAGCATGCGCAGCCGGGCTGTCCGCGACGGCGACGACTGGGTGCTGTCGGGCACCAAACGCTGGATCACCAACGCCGGCGTCTCGGACTTCTACACCGTGCTCGCGGTGACCGACCCCGATGCCGGTGCCAAGGGCATCTCGGCATTCGTCGTGGAGAAGGTCGACGAGGGGGTGTCGTTCGGGGCGCCGGAGCGCAAGCTCGGCATCAAGGGCTCGCCGACCCGCGAGGTCTACCTCGACGCGGTGCGCCTGCCCGGCGACCGCATCATCGGCGAACCGGGCACCGGCTTCCGGACCGCGATGCAGACCCTCGACCACACCCGCGTCACGATCGCCGCCCAGGCCGTCGGCATCGCGCAGGGAGCGCTGGACTACGCCCTCGGCTACGTCCAGGAGCGGCGCCAGTTCGGCAAGGCGATCGCCGAGTTCCAGGGGCTGCAGTTCATGATCGCCGACATGGGCATGAAGATCGAGGCGGCGCGGCAGCTCACCTACGCCGCGGCTGGCCGCTCCGAGCGGGTCGCCCCCGACCTGACGTTCTTCGGTGCGGCGGCCAAGGCGTTCGCCTCCGACATGGCGATGGCGGTGACCACCGACGCCGTCCAGCTGCTCGGTGGCTACGGCTACACCCGCGACTACCCGGTCGAGCGGATGATGCGCGACGCCAAGATCACCCAGATCTACGAGGGCACCAACCAGGTGCAGCGCATCGTGATGGCCCGCCAGCTGCTCGCCGGGGTGCAGAGTCGGCTGTGAGCGGTGGTTACGGGCTCAGGCCGCCCGAGCGGCACAGGTCCGCACCGATCTCCTCGGTGCGGTCGGTGCGGACGAGCCGGAACATCTGCGGCGCGAGGTCGGTGTCCCAGGTCGCGTCTCCACTGGCCAGCGGCACCGTGCAGGTGAGCCCACCGCTGGTCACCCGGCCCATCGCCCACGCGAAGCGGGCCAGGTCGAACGGGCCGACATCCTCGCCGACGCGCAGCGAGTCCGCACCGGCCGACGACAGCTGGTAGTACCGCCAGGGGTTGAGGACGGTCCACGGCGACACGGCCTTGTCGGCGATCGCCCCGACCACCTCACGCTGGTTCTGTACGCGCTGCAGGTCGGCGGTGGCGGTGGCGCGGGTGCGGGCGTACCCGAGCGCCGCGGGGCCGCCCAGCTCCTGGCAGCCGCGCTTGATGTCCAGACCCGCCTTGGGGTCGTCGATCGCGGCCTTCGGGCAGACCTCGACCCCGCCGACGGCGTCGACGATGTTGACGAATCCGCCGAGGCCGATCTCGACGTAGCCGTCGACGGCGATCCCGGTGTTGGTCTCCACGGTGCGGACCAGCAGCCGAGGGCCGCCGAACGCGTAGGCGGAGTTGATCTTGCCCGTGTCGCGACCGGGGATCTGGACCGGCGAGTCGCGGGGCAGTGACAGCAGCAGGGTCGGCCCGCTGCCGGTGTGCAGCAACATGATGGTGTCGGTGCGCTGACCGGCGGCGTTGCCGGTTGCCAGCTCAGTACGCTCCTCCT
Source organism: Nocardioidaceae bacterium (assembly GCA_013698185.1). GTDB lineage: Bacteria > Actinomycetota > Actinomycetes > Propionibacteriales > Nocardioidaceae > JACCVL01. Next base: position 3,934 of record JACCVL010000196.1, on the reverse strand, counting down.
CCGACAATCCCTGCCGGCTGTCGGAGCCGACCACCAGGTAGGTGTGGCCCGGCTGGTCCTCGGGGCGCTTGGTGTCCGGCTCGGCGTCGACCTTCTCGATCCGCGACCAGGCCCAGATCGGCACGGCGATCAGGAACGCGACCCACACCAGCAGCAGCACCAGCAGGACCCGCCGGACCGTACGGCCGCGCCCGCTCGGTGCGCGGGGCGGGCGGGGTGGGCGCTGAGCGGAGCTTCCACCGCGGTTCGGCGGGGGCAGCACCGGCGGTGGGAGCGCCCCCGACCTGGACCCCCCGCTCGCGGCCGCCGGCCTGGTGGCCGTCTCACCACGGCGCGGAACGACGCGCGTCGCGTCGTCGTCGCCGGAGTCCGCGCGGGGGATCGCCTGGGTGGAATCGTCGTCGGCCGACAGGGGCGTCCGGGGGATGGCCTGGGTGGCCTCGGAGTCGGGTGTTTGGCGGTCCGACAGCCAGGAGTACTGGTCGTCGCCTTGTCGATCGGGGCCCCTGCCGGGTCGCTCAGCCATGCGGCGAGGGTAGAGCCTCCGAGTGCTCAACTCATGGACCCGGCGCCCCGTCGGCGGCCGCGGACAGGCCCGCGAAGATGTCGTCCAGCAGCTCGAGTGGTCGCTTCTGCCTCTGGCGGGTGAACCACTCGTCCACCGACAGTGGATCACGGCTCAGTCCGGGCAGGGCAGCGGTGAGCACCGACGAATACGCGACCAGGTCCGCGGCCCACACGGCCGTGAGGACGGCGAGCCGGCCGTAGCCCATGCGGGCGATGACGGCGCCGATGGTGGCCCAGGTGACGCCGGCGATCCTGGGCAGCGCCCACACACCGGGGCCCAGGAGCAGCGCGGTCGCTCCGGACGCTGCCGGCAGCTGCCAATGCCGCCTGAGCCTCAGCATCCATGTCATGCGGCGCAGCGTAGGTAGGTACACCTGAAGGGGAGATGAACCGTCGCACCGGACGGATGGGAGCCGGTCACCTTTCTGTCCAACGAGCGGCGTGGCTGGCGGTTGGTACTGCTGGGGCTGGTGATACTCGAGCGGTGCCCGAGGCTCTTCCCCCTTCGTCGCGCCGCGGATCGACGCGGCTGCGTGCGCGCAGCGACCAGATCCGGTTCCGGCGAGCGCTGACGCTGCTGCTGATGACCCTGGTCGTGCCTGGCTCTGCCCAGCTGGTGTGCGGGGACCGACGGGTGGGGCGGCTCGCGCTGAGGGTATGGGCCGGCGTCGGCGTCGGCATCGCCGTGCTCGCACTGATGTCGGCCGTGAGCAGCGGTGTCGCCCTGTGGCTCGCCACCAGCCCGGTCGTCCTGCTGCTGCTGAGGACCGGGCTGATCCTGGCGGCCATCTTCTGGGTGCTGCTCCTGCTCGACGCCTGGCGGCTCGGCGACCCACCGACCCTGCCGCAGCGGCGGCGCCTGGTGCTTGCCGGGGTCAGCGCGGCGCTGACCGGGCTGCTCGCCGGGCCGCTGCTGTTCGGAGCCCATGTCGTCGCGGTCCAGCGTGACGTCCTGCTCGAGGTGTTCGGCCAGGGCGACCCTGCCGACGCCCAGGACGGCCGCTACAACGTCCTGCTGCTGGGCGGCGACTCCGGCGATGCCCGCTGGGGGCTGCGACCCGACTCGGTGACGCTGGCCAGCATCGACGCCGAGACCGGCCGGACCGTGCTGTTCGGTCTGCCCCGCAACCTCGCCGACGTGCCGTTCCCGGCGGGCAGCCCGATGGCGGCGGATTTCCCGACCGGTTTCGACTGCTCGGGGTGCTACTTCAACGGGGTCTACACCTACGCCCTGGATCATCCCGAGATGTTCCCCGGCGCGGAAAATCCGGGCCTCGCGGCCACCACGCAGGCGGTCGAGGAAATCACCGGGCTGCCCGTGCACTACTACGCGATGGTCAACATGCAGGGCTTCCAGAGCCTGGTCAATGCGGTCGGCGGGGTGACGCTGCGGGTGCGGACCCCCATCGCCATCGGCGGCATCGGCGGCGAGGTCACCGGCACGATCAAGCCCGGCATCCGGCACCTCGACGGCTACCAGACGCTGTGGTACGCCCGCAGCCGGGCCTACGACGACGACTACTCCCGGATGGGGCGGCAGAAGTGCGTCATGGCCGCGATGCTCAAACAGCTCAGCCCGCAGCAGGTGCTGCTGCACGTGCAGGAGATCGCCGCGGCCGGTGCCGAGCTGCTGAGCACCGACATCCCGCACCGCGAGCTGAACACCTTCGTTGCGCTGGCCCTGCGGGCCCGGACGCAGCCCATCACCACGGTGTCGTTCGTGCCCCCGATGATCAACACCAGCGACCCCGACTACGACCTGATGCGGAGCAAGGTCTCGGCGGCCATCGACAAGGCCGAGGGGGACACCTCGACGGAGGGTGACAGTGGTGCCGCCGACAACCCGGCCGACAAGCAGCCGGCCAAGCCGCGGCCGAGGGACCGCCGCACCGACAAGGCGGTGGAGGCGGCCAACCAGTCCGAGGACCTGGGCTCCGCCTGCTGAGCGCCTCTCACTCCCTGGCAGCGGTAGCGTGCCAGGTCGACCGGGGCCGGACGAAGGATGGCGATGACTGGCGCGCACGCCGTGGTGGCCGTCGTCGTCACGTGGAACCGCCGCGAGCTGCTGCTCGACGCGCTCGAGGCCATCTACGCCCAGTCGCCGCCGCCTGCGGCGGTCGTGGTGGTCGACAACGCATCCACCGACGGCACGCCCAGCGCAGTGAGCGAGCAGTTCCCGACCGCCGACCTGCTGGTGACCGGCCGCAATGTCGGCGGCGCGGGCGGGTTCGCGCGGGGCATGGCCCGTGCCCTCGACACCCACGACTGCGACCTGTTGTGGCTCATGGACGACGACACGGTGCCGCGGCCCGGCGCGCTGGCCGCGCTGGTGGGGGCCTATGACACCTATCCCGCTGCGGACACGGCCGCCGGGTCAGCTGGGCGCCGGCCGGCGCTGGTGGCCAGCCGGGTGGTGTGGACCGACGGTCGCGACCACCCCATGAACACTCCGCGCCGGAAGCCCGGGGTACGGGCCGACGAGCGACGCCGGGCAGCGGCCGTCGGCTGCGTGCCGGTGCGCTCGGCGTCGTTCGTGTCGATCCTGCTCGACGCCGGCACGCTCCGCGAGCGGGGACTGCCGGTAGCCGACTACTTCTTGTGGAACGACGACTTCGAGCTCACGACCCGGCTGCTGCGCGGGCGTCACGGCCTGCTGTGCCCGGCCAGCGTGGTCGAGCACCGCACCAGGACCTTCCGCTCGACCGACGCCGATCCGGGGGAGCGGTTCTTCTACGAGGTGCGCAACAAGGTCTGGCTGCTCACCCGCAGCCGCGGCCTGTCGCCGCTGGAGAAGGTGGTCTACGGCGCCTCGACCGTCCGTCGCTGGGCCAGGACCATTGCCGCCTCCCACGACCGGGCGGTGCTGCGCCGCGGGTTGTTGACGGGCCTGGTCGCGGGTGTGCGCGCCGGCCCGCGTCCCAACGCGGACGTGCTCGATGAGTGAGCGCTTCAGCCTGCTGCTGTCGGTATGGGCCGGCGACGACGCCGGCTATCTCCGGCAGGCGTGGGCCAGCACGGTCGTGGACCAGACGCGTCGCCCCGACGAGGTCGTGGTCGTGCAGGACGGGCCGGTCGACACCGAGCTGGCTGCCGTGGTCGCCGAGCTGCTCACATCCTGCCCGGTGCCGCACCGACACGTCGTGCTGGCGCGCAACCAGGGCCTCGGGCCGGCCCTCGACGCCGGGATGGCGGCCTGCAGCTACGACGTCATCGCCCGCATGGACGCCGACGACGTGTCCCTGCCGCAGCGCTTCGCCGTCCAGCTGCCGCTGATCGAGGCCGGGGCCGACATCGTCGGGTCGGCGCTGATGGAGTTCGTCGACACCATCGACGACGTGGTCGAGGTGCGCATCCCACCCACCGACCC
>JACCVL010000163.1 GCA_013698185.1 Nocardioidaceae bacterium | reverse complement strand
CATTACGGCCTGGCAGGCGGGGTCTGGACCGGCGACGCCGGCCGGGCACAGCGCGTCGCCGCGCAGCTGCGGATGGGCACCGTGTGGATCAACGACTACCACCCGTACGTCCCGCAGGCCGAGTGGGGCGGTTACAAGCAGTCCGGCACCGGGCGCGAGCTCGGGCTGGCCGGGCTCGACGAGTACCGCGAGACCAAGCACGTGTGGCAGCACATCGCCCCGCAGCCGCAGCGATGGTTCGGGGGCAGCGGGTGAGCCCCCGATGAGCAGCGAGCCTACGTACGACTACGTCATCGTCGGCGGCGGCTCGGCCGGTTGCGTGCTTGCCAACCGGCTGAGCGCCGACCCCTCGACCAGCGTGCTCGTGCTCGAGGCCGGCCGGTCCGACCTGCGGATCGACCCGTTCATCCACATGCCCGCAGCACTCCCGTTCCCGATCGGCAGCCGGCTCTACGACTGGCGCTACCACTCCGACCCCGAGCCGGCCATGGGTGGGCGGCGGGTGTTCCACGGCCGCGGCAAGCTGCTCGGTGGGTCGAGCAGCATCAACGGGATGATCTTCCAGCGCGGCAACCCCCTCGACTACGAGGGCTGGGCGCAGGGCAAGGACATGGACGCCTGGGACTACGCGCACTGCCTGCCGTACTTCAAGCGGATGGAGACCTGCCTGGCTGGTGCCGACGAGTGGCGCGGTGGCAGCGGACCGCTCGTGCTCGAGCGCGGCGCGGCGACCAACCCGCTGTTCGGCGCATTCCTCGAGGCGGCCCAGCAGGCGGGCTACCCGCTGACCGACGATGTGAACGGCTACCGCCAGGAGGGGTTCGCCCGCTTCGACCGCAACATCCACCGCGGCCGCCGGCTCAGCGCCGCCCGCGCCTATCTGCACCCCGTCCGGGGGCGGGCCAACCTCAGCGTCGAGACCCTGACGCACGCGACCCGGATCGTGTTCGAGGGGGACCGTGCCGTCGGGGTGGACTACCTGCGCGCCGGGCGGCTGCACCGTTCCGTGCGCGCCGGCCACGTCATCAGCTGTGGTGGCGCCATCAACACTCCCCAGCTGCTGCAGCTGTCCGGTGTCGGAGCCGCCGACCTGCTCCAAGGGCTGGGAATCGGTGTCGTCGCCGACCTGTCGGGAGTGGGCGCCAACCTGCAGGACCACCTCGAGGTCTATGTGCAGCACGCCTCGAAGCTGCCAGTCTCGATCGCCCCCGGCCTGCGCTGGCGGCACCGGCCGCGGATCGGCGCCGAGTGGCTGTTCCTGCGCCGGGGACCCGGAGCGACCAACCACTTCGAAGCAGGTGGCTTCGTCCGGACCAACGACGAGGTCGACTACCCCAACCTGATGTTCCACTTCCTGCCGATCGCGATCCGCTACGACGGCACCCAGCCGGCCGGCGAGCACGGCTACCAGGTGCACATCGGGCCGATGTACTCCGACGTCCGCGGCTCGGTGACGATCCGGTCGACCGACCCCAAGCAGCACCCGTCGCTGCGCTTCAACTACCTGTCCACCGAACGGGACCGCGGTGAGTGGGTGGAGTGCGTGCAGGTGGCGCGCGACGTCCTGGCCCAGCCGGCGTTCGCGGCCTTCGACGCTGGCGAGCTGTCGCCGGGACCGGACGTCCAGACCGACGCGGAGGTCCTCGACTGGGTCGCCCGTGACGCCGAGACCGCCTACCACCCGTCGTGCACCGCCAAGATGGGCGCCGACGACATGGCGGTGCTGGACCCCGCCACGCTGGGCGTGCACGGGCTGCGCGGCCTCAGCGTGGTGGATGCGTCGGCGATGCCGTCGATCACCAACGGCAACATCTATGCCCCCGTGATGATGCTCGCCGAGAAGGCGGCCGACCTGATCGCGGGCAACACCCCGCTGCCCGCCTCGGATGCCCCGTTCTACCGGCACCGCGACGCCTCGGCGCCGTACCCTCCAGGAGACTCCCGCAACGGATCAGGAGAGCGTCGATGAGTGCCGCTGTCTCGGTGCAGCACCTGTGGAAGGTCTTCGGACCCAAGGCGGACAAGCTCGTCGGCAGCCCCGACGCCGATCTGCCCCGACCGGAGCTGCTGGCCCGTACGGGGTGCACCGCAGCGGTCAAGGACGTGTCGTTCGACGTGGCGGCCGGTGAGGTCTTCGTCGTGATGGGTCTGTCCGGGTCCGGCAAGTCCACGCTCGTGCGGTGCCTGACCCGGCTCATCGAACCCACGGCCGGCGAGGTCTTGCTCGACGGCGAGGACGTGCGGACCATGTCCGACGCCAGGCTGCGCGAGCTGCGCCGCACCCACGTGTCGATGGTCTTCCAGCACTTCGGGCTGTTGCCGCACCGCCAGGTGCTCGACAACATCGCCTACGGGCTGGAGATCCGTGGGGTGAAGAAGCGCGAACGCCACGCCAGGGCACAGGAGATGGTCGACCTGGTGGGGCTGTCGGGCAACGAGCGCTCCTACCCCGACCAGCTGTCCGGTGGCATGCAGCAGCGGGTCGGCCTGGCCCGGGCACTCGCGGTCGACCCGACGGTCATGCTCTTCGACGAACCGTTCTCCGCCCTCGACCCGCTGATCCGGCGCGACATGCAGGCCGAGGTCATCCGGCTGCACCGCGAGGTCGCCAAGACGATGGTCTTCATCACCCACGACCTCGCCGAGGCCCTCAAGCTCGGTGACCGGATCCTCATCATGCGCGACGGTGAGGTGGTGCAGATCGGCACCGCCGCCGAGATCGTGGCCAGCCCTGCCGACGAGTACGTGCGCGACTTCATCAGCGACGTCCCGCGCTCGCACGTCCTCACCTTGCGCTACGTGATGCGCGACCCACGCCCGGACGACTCCTCGCAGGGCCCGGTGATGTCGCCGGACACGATCGTGCGGCAGGCGGCGCTGGCGGCGCTGGCCTCGGACCATCCCGTGCGGGTGGTCGACAATGGCAAGCTGGTGGGCATCGTCGACGACGAGACCATCCTGCGGGTCGTGGTGGCCGAGGAGGAGGGGGTGCCCGCATGACGTCGATCGCCGTCCG
>JACCVL010000159.1 GCA_013698185.1 Nocardioidaceae bacterium | reverse complement strand
CCATCGGGACTCCTCCCGTCGACGACGCGACAGCTTTGCTGGCAGTGTGCCTCCGGTCGGCGATTCGCGCCAGTACCGTTCTCCCAGGAAGGTGAGACATGACCGCCGTCGTCGCAGCACAACTCAGACTCAAGCTCGGTGTCGTGGGCAAGGGGGGCGTGGGCAAGACGACGATCTCCGGGCTCCTGGCCCGTGCCTTCGCCGAGCGAGGGCGGCACGTCGTTGCCATCGACACCGACTCCAACCCCAACCTCGGTCTGTCCCTGGGGCTCTCCCTCATCGAGACGGAGGCTGTCCCGGTGTTGCCACGGTCGGTCGTCGTGGGGTCCGGCACGACCGGGGCGGCGGACCTGATCGCCGAGTACGGCCGAGCGACGCCGGCCGGTCCTACGCTGTTGTCGGCCATCAAGGTCGCTGCGGCCGGCGCAGGCTGCACCTGCAGCGGGCACGCGACCGTGCGCAGCCTGCTGGCAGCCGCGCTGGCCGATGTCGACGTCGCCCTGGTGGACATGGAGGCCGGACTAGAGCACCTCAGCCGTTCCGGCGGCACGCTCGCTCACGCCGATGTCCTGCTGGTCGTGTGCGAGGCGACCCGCAAGTCGGTGCTCACCGCAGCCCGCACCGCGGCCCTCGCCGCCGAGCTCGGTATCGCCGAAGTCGTCGCCGTCGGCAACAAGGCGCGCACGGAACAGGACGTGACCTTCTTCGACGACGCGTTGTCGGCCGCGGGGATCGAGCTGATCGGCGTGCTGCCGTACGACGAAGGGGTCGCGGGCGCGGACCGCACCGGAGCCGTCGGGCCGGTTCCGGTCACCCCGGACATCCAGCACGCGCTGGAAGAGGTGCTGGCCGGGCTAGCCGCAGCGCAGGGGCGGGCCGCCGACGTCGCCGGCTGAGGTGGCTGGCCGGCGGCTACTCAGCTCGCGTTCGCCAGCCTGTCCAGCCCGTCCGCGAGGGCGACCAGGGCACGGACGGCGGGGGCGTCCGGCGCCGAATCGAGCGGCGCGACACCCTGTCGCTCGGCCGCCACGATCGCCGGGTCGTCCGGTATCAGCACCGGTTCGAGGTCGGGGAAGGCGGCCCTGACGCGGGCAACGTCCTCGTCGTCGCGGACGCGGTTGGCGGCGATCACCACCCGGCCCAGCCGCCCCTCCTGGACGGTCTGCGCGGCCCGGCGGCCCACCTCGAGCGACTTGGCGGTCGGCTCAACCACCACCACGATCACGTCGACCGGATTGCCGTCCAGCCGCAGGACCGTGCCGAGGCCGGCCTCGAAGTCGGCCACGACGACGACGTCACGATGTGCGAGCTGCCCGAGCAACTGCTCAGGTGAGATACCGCATCAAGGGCAGCCGGGCTCGGGGTTCTGGATCGCACTCACCACGGCCAGCCGAACGCCGTCGGGTGCGTCCACGCCGAATCGCCGCACCAGCTCCTCGGCGCTGACGGCGTGCTCAGTCTCGCCGGCGTCCACCGCGTCGCGCAGGGATACCAGGTGCTCCGTGGCCGGCTCCCCGACGCCGAGGGAGATCCCGAGGTTGGGGTTGCTGTCGCAGTCCAGGGCCACGGTCGAACGACCCGAGCGCGCAAACGCACGAGCCACGACCGCCGATGTGGTGGTCTTGCCGGATCCGCCCTTGCCGATCACGGCGATCTTCATGCCGGCTCCCTCTCGCTTCGCAGAGCATCCACCAGAGACCGTACCGCCGTGGCGGTGGGGCCGAGGGGATCGTGGTCCAGGACGGCCTTGCCCAGCCGGTCCGCTGTCTCGACGCCTGGGTCGAAGGGCACCACACCCGCCAGCTCGAGCCCAGTTCGCTCGGCGACCTGCTTAGCGTCTTCGGGGTGGAGCACCTTGTTGGCGACGACCGCCACCCGCGGTGATCCCCGCGCCGACGCCAGCCGCGCGAGCCGACGGCCGGTGAGCAATGAGGCAGGCGTGGGCTCGACGACGACGAGGAACGTCTCGGCGTAACGACCCCATGTCAGGAACGGCTGGCGAGTGCCGCCCGGCAGGTCGCCCACCACGCTCCATCCGTCGCCGGGCAGGTCGTCGATGACACGTTGGAACCCGTGATGCTGAGCGGTGTTGTTCCACCGCGGCCCGCGCGCCTTGCCCAGCTGCAGGAGGTGTACGCCGTCCGGTCCACGGATGGCGTACCTCTCGACGGCGCCGGTGCCCGTGAGCCCTGCTCGCAGCCGGTACCGCCGCCGGCCGTCCCCATCCTCGTCGGCCTCGACCGCCTCGTCCGGGAGGCCCGCGTCTGTCCGCGGCACGCCGAGGGAGAAGGCCACCCCGGGCATCGGGTCGGAGTCCAGCACGAGCACTCGCTCGCCGGTGCCGGCCAGCACCCGGGCGAACGTGCCGGCCAGGGAGGACTTGCCGGCACCGCCCTTGCCCACGAACGCAACGCGCATGAGCAGACTGTAGGGCGATGATGGGAGCTAGATGTCGCGGGCGCCAGCGCATCGGAACGGCACCGGGTCCGCCTCTGTCAACTCGGGCCGAGCGTCCGTCTGGTAGCCGATCGGCGACCGGTCACCGGCCGGCGCCGGCTGGTCAACCGTGGTTGACAGCTCTGCTCTGTCAACCTAAACTGACAGTTGTGAGTGACACGACGCAACTGGCCTCCGAGGCGAGCAGCCAGGACCCCGCCGTCGGGCTGCGAGCAGTGCGAGCGTTGAGGGTCCTCATCGAGCGCCTG
>JACCVL010000239.1 GCA_013698185.1 Nocardioidaceae bacterium | reverse complement strand
CGGCCGGGACTCGACGGCACCGTCCTCGTCGATGCGCAAGAAGCGCTCCGGCGACGAGCAGAGGACCTGCGTGGGACCGAGCTGGAGGAAGGCGGAGTACGGCGCCGGGTTGAGACGGCGCTGCCGCAAGTACGCATGGTGGGCGTCGCCACGAAACGGTGCGGTGACCTCGGTGGTGAGACACACCTCGTAGCTCTGCCCGGCCCGCAGCTCCTCCTGCGCCTCGACGACACTGTCGAGGTATCGCCGGGGCGGGCAGACGGGCAGCGGCTCGGCGGCGGGGCTGGCGGGACCCGGTGGCGGACCAGCCCGATCGGCGGCAGGTCCGAGCTCGGCTGCGGTGCGGTCGAGCCAACCCTGCGCAGCCGCGATGTCGGTAGGCGTGTCGCGGCACACCGAGACCACCCAGGTCGATCTCTGCTCGTGGTCGATGGCGACGTACCGGGAGGCGAACGTCCACACGGCGTCGGCGGTGGCGGCTCGCCGGTTGCCAGCCGCCCCGACGTCCGCCTTGAGCTCGTAGCCGAAGTACCCGACGTACCCGCCCTTGAGGCCGAAGGGCAGCTCCGGAGCCGGTCGGACGCGCCGCTCGATCAGACGCGCGCTGAGCACGTCGGTGATCGTGCCGGGGAGCCTGTCGACGCCGCGCCCGTCGGCGTCGCGGACGACCACGAAGCCGTCGGAGGTGTCGTAGCTGAGCACCTCTCCGCCCGGCCCACCGGGGTGGCCCAGGAGGGAGAATCTCGACAGCTCCCCGGACGGGTGGCACCCGTCCAGCCAGAAGGCGTACGGCCGGCCGGAGCAGAGCTGGTCGAACACGGTCTCGGGGTCGACGGCGTACGGGAGGCGCCGGCTCAGTAGCATCCAACTGCGGGCCGCGTCGACCAGGCCCGGGGGTGCGGCCGACACGGGGGCAGGGGGAGCCGTCGGGGGTGCGGCCGGTGTGGCAGCCCGCCTCGGGGTGCGGCCAACGACCAGGTCACGAAAGGTCGACAGCAGCTGCTCGCCGTACTCACTGGCGATCGACTCGGGATGGAACTGCACCCCCCACCACGGCCGCGACCGGTGTCGGATGCCCATCACAACCCCGTCCTCGGACCAGGCGTCCGCCGTCAGCGCCTCAGGCAGGGGCTCGGACAGACACAGCGAGTGGTACCGGACGGCAGTGAATCCGGCTGGCAGGTCGGCAAACAGCCCGGTGCCGTGGTGCCGGACCGTGGTGAGGTGGCCGTGCTGCGGCGTCGGAGCAGCGGTGACCTCGGCACCCACCAGGTGGCCGAGCGCCTGATGCCCGAGGCACACGCCGAGCACGGGTACCCGGCTCGCGCGCACGGTTTCCAGGCACCGACCGATGTCGCGGGCCACCTCGGGACGGCCCGGCCCGGGTGAGATGACGACCGCGTCGAACCCGTCGGCCAGGGCCGGGGTCAGCTCGAGGTGGTCGTTGGGGACGACGACGGGGGCGACCCCGTACGTCCGCGCCATCAGCTGGAACAGGTTGAACGTGAACGAGTCGTGGTTGTCGATCAGTAGTGTGCGCATCGGCTTCGGCCAAGTCTGGCACTGCCGGGCCGCCCGTGCGCCATCATCGCAGCGTGCACCACTTCGCCCACCCGGCGTACTGCCCCGAGTGCCGCTCGATGCGCACCGGCCGGCCTCGGTGCGAGACGCCCGGGCGCTGGTCGCGTACGCAGGGGACCTCCGCTGATCTCTTGACATCATGTATCTTGATGTCAATATAAAAGTCTCGTCTGCACCTCCTGTGGCCCGGGACGGTGGACGTGGGCCAAGATGGTCACCGACGACACGAGACTCAGGAGAGCCGACATGGCAGGCGCAGGCGGCGGCATGGACAGTTTCGGGGCGCGAAGCACCCTGGACGTCGACGGCACGGAGTACGAGATCTACCGGCTCGACGCCGTGGCGGCCGACGACGCTGTCGACCAGAGCAACGTCGACTCGCTGCCGTTCAGTCTCAAGGTGCTGCTGGAGAACCTGCTGCGCACCGAGGACGGCGTGAACATCACCGCCGACGACATCCGGACGCTGGCGGCCTGGGACAGCGACGCCCAGCCCAGCAAGGAGATCCAGTACACCCCGGCGCGGGTCATCATGCAGGACTTCACCGGGGTCCCGGCCATCGTCGACCTGGCCACGATGCGCGAGGCGATGCAGGACCTCGGCGGCGACCCAACCCGCATCAACCCGCTGGCCCCGGCCGAGCTGGTCATCGACCACTCGGTCATCGCCGACGTGTTCGGGACTCCGGAAGCCTTCGGGCGCAACGTCGAGATCGAGTATGAGCGCAACAGGGAGCGCTACCAGTTCCTGCGCTGGGGACAGGGCGCCTTCGACGACTTCAAGGTCGTCCCGCCTGGCACCGGAATCGTCCATCAGGTCAACATCGAGCACCTGGCCCGGGTCGTCTTCACCCGGAGCAGGGACGACGGAGACGACGGCCCGGTGCTTGCCTACCCCGACACTTGCGTGGGCACCGACAGCCACACCACGATGGTCAACGGCCTCGGGGTCGTCGGCTGGGGTGTCGGCGGCATCGAGGCCGAAGCGGCCATGCTCGGGCAGCCGGTGAGCATGCTGATCCCGCGCGTCGTTGGCTTCAAGCTCGGCGGCGAGCTGCCGCCCGGCACCACTGCGACCGACCTGGTGCTCACGATCACGCAGATGCTGCGCGAGCACGGTGCGGTCGGCAAGTTCGTGGAGTTCTACGGCCCGGGCGTCGCGGCCGTGCCGCTGGCCAACCGGGCCACGATCGGCAACATGAGCCCGGAGTACGGCTCCAC
>JACCVL010000089.1 GCA_013698185.1 Nocardioidaceae bacterium | reverse complement strand
GTGCTCGGTCAGGCGAGGATGTTCGTGACCCGGCCGGCACCCACGGTGCGGCCACCCTCGCGGATCGCGAAGCGCAGGCCGTCCTCCATGGCGATGGGCTGAATCAGGTCGACCGACATGTCGGTGTTGTCGCCCGGCATGACCATCTCGGTGCCCTCAGGAAGCTTGACGACACCGGTCACGTCCGTCGTGTGGAAGTAGAACTGCGGCCGGTAGTTGTCGAAGAACGGCGTGTGACGGCCACCCTCCTCCTTGGACAGGATGTAGACCTGCGCCTCGAACTGCGTGTGCGGGGTCGTGGTGCCCGGCTTGATGATCACCATGCCGCGCTCGACGTCCTCACGCTTGGTGCCGCGCAGCAGGAGACCGACGTTCTCCCCGGCCTGGCCCTCGTCGAGGAGCTTACGGAACATCTCGACACCGGTGACGGTCGTGGTCTGCTTGGTCTCGCGGATCCCGACGATGTCGACGGTCTCGTTGATCTTGACCACGCCGCGCTCGATCCGGCCGGTCACCACAGTGCCGCGGCCGGTGATGGTGAAGACGTCCTCAACGGGCATGAGGAACGGCTTCTCGGTCTCGCGCTCGGGCTGCGGGATGTGCTCGTCGACCGCGTTCATCAGCTCGATGATCGACTCGCCCCACTTGGCGTCACCGGCGAGGGCCGGCTGGGCCGCCACCCGGATGACGGGAACGTTGTCGCCGTCGAACTCCTGGTCGCTGAGCAGCTCGCGCACCTCGAGCTCGACCAGCTCGAGGATCTCCTCGTCGTCGACCATGTCGCACTTGTTCAGCGCCACGACCATGGCCGGCACGCCGACCTGGCGGGCGAGCAGCACGTGCTCGCGGGTCTGCGGCATCGGGCCGTCGGTCGCCGCGACCACCAGGATCGCACCGTCCATCTGGGCTGCGCCGGTGATCATGTTCTTCACGTAGTCGGCGTGTCCCGGGCAGTCGACGTGCGCATAGTGCCGCTGCTCGGTCTGGTACTCGACGTGCGCGATCGAGATGGTGATGCCGCGCTGACGCTCCTCGGGTGCCTTGTCGATCTGGTCGAAGGCGTAGTCGTCGTTGAGCGTCGGGTACTTATCGTGCAGCACCTTGGTGATCGCCGCGGTCAAGGTGGTCTTGCCGTGGTCGATGTGGCCGATGGTGCCGATGTTGATGTGGGGCTTGGTCCGCTGGAACTTTGCCTTAGCCACTTGGGGCTCCTCCTGGTCTGTCGTGTCGTACGCCGTGCGCCGGGGTCGTGCCGGGCGGGTGCGTCATGCCTGTGCTCAGGTCCGGGTCACTCGCCGCGCACCTTCTTGATGATCTCTTCCGCCACGGTTCTGGGGACCTCGGCGTACGAGTCGAACTGCATCGAATACGAAGCGCGGCCCGAGGTCTTCGATCTCAGGTCGCCCACGTAACCGAACATCTCCGAGAGCGGGACGAGGCCGACAACCAGCTTCGAACCGCCCGGACCCTCCGTCATGGCCTGGATGTGGCCGCGGCGGGAGTTCAGGTCGCCGATGACGTCGCCCATGTACTCCTCGGGCGTGGTGACCTCGACGGCCATCATCGGCTCGAGCAGCACCGGGTCGGCGCGACGAGCCGCATCCTTGAACGCCATCGAGCCGGCGATCTTGAACGCCAGCTCGGAGGAGTCGACGTCGTGGTACTGCCCGTCGGTCAGCGTCACCTTGATGTCCACCATGGGGTAACCGGCAAGGATGCCGAACTCCATGGCCTCCTGCGCGCCCTCGTCCACGGCGGGGATGTATTCGCGCGGGATGCGCCCGCCGGTGACGGAGTTGACGAACTCGTAACCGCCCTCGCCACCCTCGCCGTCGACCGTGGTCGGCTCGATGTCGATGATGACCTTGGCGAACTGTCCCGAGCCGCCGGTCTGCTTCTTGTGCGTGTAGCTGAGCTTCTCGACCTTCCGCTTGATGGTCTCGCGGTAGGCGACCTGCGGCTTGCCGACGTTCGCCTCGACGCGGAACTCGCGCTTCATCCGGTCGACCAGCACCTCCAGGTGCAGCTCGCCCATGCCGGCGATGATCGTCTGACCGGTCTCGTCGTCGGTGCGGACCTGGAAGGTCGGGTCCTCCTCGGACAGCCGCTGGATCGCCATACCGAGGCGCTCCTGGTCGGCCTTGGACCGCGGCTCGATCGCCACGTGAATGACGGGGGCCGGGAAGTTCATCGACTCCAGCACGACCGGTGCGCCCTGGTCGCACAGGGTCTCCCCGGTGGTGGTGTCCTTGAGACCCATCACCGCCACGATGTGACCGGCGCGCACGCTGGCGATCTCCTCGCGCTTGTTGGCGTGCATGCGATAGATCTTGCCGATGCGCTCCTTCTTGCCCTTGGTGGGGTTGAGCACCGAGGTGCCGGTGTCGAGGCGGCCGGAGTAGACCCGCAGATACGTCAGCTTGCCCAGGTGCGGGTCGGCCATGATCTTGAAAGCCAACGCGGCGAAGGGCTCGGACTCGTCGGGGCGGCGCCGCACCTCGACCGAGTCGTCCCTGGCGTCGTGGCCGGTGATGGCAGGCACGTCGACGGGCGACGGCAGGTAGGCCAGCACGGCGTCGAGCAAGGGCTGTACGCCCTTGTTCTTGAATGCCGTGCCGCACAGGACCGGGGTGATCGCACTGGCCAGGGTGGCCCGGCGGATCGCGGCCTTCAGCGCCGCGAGCTCGGGCTCCTCACCCTCGAGGTAGAGCTCCATCATCTCGTCGTCGGCCTCGGCGATCGTCTCCAGCAGCCGGTCGCGCCACTCACGGGCGGTGTCGACGTGGCTGGCGGGGATCTCCTCCACCGCATAGTCGTCGCCCTTGCTGGTCTCGCCGCGCCACGTCAGCGCGCGCATCTCGACCAGGTCGACAACCCCGATGAAGTCACCCTCGGTGCCGATCGGCACCTGCAGGACCAGCGGGGTGGCGGCGAGGCGGCTGACGATCATGTCCACACACCGGTGGAACTCCGCCCCCGTGCGATCGAGCTTGTTGATGAAGCAGATCCGCGGTACGTGGTAGCGGTCGGCCTGGCGCCACACCGTCTCGGACTGTGGCTCGACACCGGCGACCCCGTCGAAGACCGCGACCGCGCCGTCGAGGACGCGCAGCGACCGCTCCACCTCGACGGTGAAGTCGACGTGGCCAGGGGTGTCGATGATGTTGATGGTGTGGTTGTCCCAGATGCAGGTCGTCGCCGCGGACGTGATCGTGATGCCGCGCTCCTGCTCCTGCTCCATCCAGTCCATGGTGGCGGCGCCGTCGTGGACCTCGCCGATCTTGTAGTTGATGCCGGTGTAGAACAAGATGCGCTCGGTCGTGGTCGTCTTGCCGGCGTCAATATGCGCCATGATCCCGATGTTGCGCACACGGCCCAGGTCGGTCGTGATGTCGACAGCCACTGTGTACGGCTTCCTCTGCTCGTGGGTGGGTGCTGAATCGCCGGGTCGCCAGGTCGTGACGACCGGTAGATCACCAGCGGTAGTGGGCGAACGCCTTGTTGGCCTCGGCCATCTTGTGGGTGTCCTCGCGCTTCTTCACGCTGCCACCGAGGCCGTTGGAGGCATCGAGGATCTCGTTCATCAAACGCTCGGCCATGGTCTTCTCGCGGCGCTCGCCGGAGTAGTGCACCAGCCAGCGCATCGCCAAGGTCGTCGAGCGCCCGGCCCGCACCTCGATGGGCACCTGGTAGGTGGCACCACCGACCCGCCGGCTCTTGACCTCCAAGGTCGGCTTGACGTTGTCCATGGCGCGCTTGAGGGTCACGACGGGGTCGACCCCGGTCTTGTCCCGGGCGCCCTGGAGCGCGGTGTACACGATGCGCTGGGCAACGGACTTCTTGCCGTCGAGCAGCACCTTGTTCACCAGCTGGGTCACCAGCGGGCTGCCGTGCACGGGGTCGGCGTCGACCGGTCGCTTGACTGCGGGTCCCTTGCGGGGCATCAGCT
>JACCVL010000043.1 GCA_013698185.1 Nocardioidaceae bacterium | reverse complement strand
GTGGCCGCCCTGCTGCCGATCTACCTGTTTGCCAAGACCTTCAACCTGCTGGACAACGTCACCGTGCTGGCCGTGCTCTACACGGCGATGAACCTGCCGATCGCGGTGTGGATGATGAGGTCCTTCCTCGCCGAGGTGCCCATCGAGATCATCGAGGCGGCCTCCATGGACGGCGCCAGCCTGCTTGCCACCATGCGGCACGTCATTGCTCCCGTGGCCGCACCGGGCATCGCCGCCACCGCGCTGATCTGCTTCATCTTCAGCTGGAACGAGCTGCTGCTCGCCCAGGTGCTCACCGCCATCGCGGCTCAGACGGCGCCGGTCTTCCTGACCGGCTTCGTCACCAGCCAGGGCTTGTTCCTGGCCCAGCTGTGCGCTGCCGCCACCGCCGTCTCGCTACCGGTCGTGATTGCCGGCTACGCCGCGCAGGACAAGCTGGTGCAGGGCCTGTCACTCGGCGCCGTCAAGTGATCCTCGCCGGACCCAGGCTGTCAGACTGTCGCGCGAGGGTGAACGCGGAATAGCTCCGGCATCTCCACCTCGCTGATCTGGAGGGGTTGCTTTGCTCGTCGCAGGGATCGACTCGTCCACGCAGTCGTGCAAGATCGTCGTCCGCGACGCCGGCGACGGACGGCTCGTGCGCGAGGGTCGGGCGCCCCACCCCGAGGGCACCGAGGTCGACGCCGAGCAGTGGTGGCAGGCGGTGCAGACGGCCGCGGACGACGCCGGCGGCCTCGACGACGTGCAGGCCGTGGCAGTGGGCGCGCAGCAGCACGGACTGGTGGCGCTCGACGCCTCGGGTGAGCCGGTGCGGGACGCGTTGCTGTGGAACGACACCCGCTCCGCAGCCGCTGCCCGCGACGTGATCAGCGAGCTGGGCGACGGGGACGAGGCACGCGGTCGGCAGCTGTGGGTCGAGGCCACCGGCGTGGTCCCGGTGGCCTCGTTCACCGTCTCGAAGCTGCGCTGGCTGGCTGACCACGAACCGGACAACGCCGGGCGGACCGAGGCGGTGGCACTGCCCCATGACTGGTTGACGGCGCGTCTGCGCGCCGGAGGTGGTCCGGTCGTTGCCGCCGATCTCACCACTGATGCCGGCGACGCCAGCGGCACCGGCTACTACGACGCGGGGAGCGGGCGCTACCGCGACGATCTGCTGCGGCTTGCGTTCGGCGCCGAGCCGGCGCTGCCTCGGGTGGCCGGCCCCGGTGAGGGGGTGGGTGAGGCCACCGGTCTGGCCGCCGGTGCCATCCTGGGAGCCGGCACAGGCGACAACGCCGCTGCCGCGTTCGGCCTCGGGATCGGACCGGGCGACGTGGTCGTCTCGATCGGCACCTCGGGGGTGGTCTCGGCCCTCGCTGACACCGTCCAGCCAGACCCCACCGGCACCGTGGCCGGCTTTGCCGACGCGACCGGGCGACGCCTCCCGCTGGTCTGCACGCTGAACGCCTCCCGAGTGCTGAGCACCGTCGCGCAGCTGCTGCGGGTCGACCTCGACGCGCTGTCGGAGCTGGCGCTGTCGGCTCCCACCGGCGCGGAGGGGATCGTGCTGATCCCGTTCCTCGAAGGCGAGCGCACCCCCGACCGCCCGGACGCCTCCGGCGCGGTGCACGGCCTGCGCGTCCACAACGCACAGCCGGCGAACATCGCTCGCGCCGCGGTCGAGGGGCTGCTCTGCGGTCTCACCGACGGCATCGAAGCGTTGCGCCAGCAAGGGCTGCCGGTCCACCGGGTGCTGTTGATCGGTGGCGGGGCCCGCTCACGCGCCGTGCGCGAGATCGCCCCGCAGGTCCTCGGCTGCGACATCGCGGTGCCGACGCCGGACGAGTACGTCGCCAACGGCGCTGCCCGGCAGGCTGCCTGGGCGCTCAGCGGCGACGAGTCGCCGCCGGCGTGGGAGGTGGCGCTCACCGAGTCGCTGCACGCAGACCCCGAGCCGCACGTCCACGAGCGCTACCGCAGCGTGCGCGAGCTGACCGAAGGCTGACGTCAGAGCCGTCGGGCGAGCCAGGTGTTGGTGGCGGCCAGTTGCCGCCGCGTACGGTCGGCGAGCTCGTCGACCGCGGCGTCAGCGAGTCGGTCACAGATCCAGTCCCAGTGCAGCGACACCTGGTCACCGGGGCGAAGCTCGCTGACGAAGGCGTGTCGGCCCCGTGTCCAGCGACAAGTCTCGATCCGCTCCGCACCGATGCGCAGGGACAGGCCGTCCCATTCCAGCTGGCGGGACCGTACGCGCGCGGTCTCACCGTCGACGGACTTCACCGTCCCCCAGCGCACCCGGCAGCTGTCGAGCACCGCCCTCGGGACGTCGCTGCCGGAGCCGAGCAACCCCACCCACGGGTAGACGACGAACACGTGGAAGACGTGGCTGGGCCCCGCCGCGGCCAGCTCGGGCACCTGCGCCAGCCGGTCCCGCACCCCCGGCTGCGCGTGGAAGGCCGCGTCGACCATGGCTGTGAGCGCGGCCGGGTCCACCCGGTCCAGCAGGCCACCCCCGAGCCAGTACGCCGAGACCACCTCGGCGCCGAGAGCGTCGCTGCCGCCGCACGTGGCGGCCAGCAGGCGCAGGTACGGCCAGGCGCCGTCAAACTGTGGCACGCGGGCCCGCACCTCGGGGTCGCCGAGCCCCGAGGCGCCGCTGACCAACAACCGCTCGGAGCCGGGCGGCCCGCAGTGCCCCAGCTCGTTGGGCGGGAAGGCGTAACGGGCGAAGATCGCCTCCCCGGAGCCGGGCGTGGCGACCACTCAGCAGATCCGGGGGAGCTGCTCGCCGAGCGGTAGGTCGACGACTCGGGTGCCGCCGAGCCCGGTCTTGGTGACCACCATCGCGGGGTGGGCCGCCACGCAGGTGCCGATGGCCACCGCACCCTTGCCGTGTTGGTGCGCTCGCATGGCCGCCAGCACGCGCTCGGCGTCCTCGGGCGGCACGAACGCGACCAGCTTGCCCTCGTTGGCAACGAACATCGGGTCGAGTCCGAGCAGTCCGCAGGCGTCGGTCACCGGTTGCGGCACGGGGATGTCCCGCTCGACCAGCTCCACGCCGACCCCCGAGGCGCCCGCGATCTCGTTCAGCGAGGCGGCCAGGCCGCCGCGGGTCGGGTCACGCAACACGTGTACCTGGGCGCCGGTGGCGAGCATGGTCGCCACCAACCCGTTCAGGGGCGCGCTGTCGCTCTCGACGGCAGTGCCGAACTCCAAGCCCTCCCGGCAGCTCATCACCGCGATCCCGTGTACCCCGATGTCGCCACTGACGATCACCACGTCGCCGGGACGGGCTCGCGTCGGTCCGATCACGACACCGTCGGGCACCATCCCGACCCCGGCGGTGGTGACGTAGACGCCGTCGCCGTGCCCGGCGTCGACGACCTTGGTGTCTCCGGTGACCAGCCGTACACCGGCGACCGATGCCGCCCGGCCCATTGCCTCGGCGACCCGGCCGATGTCGGCCAGCGCCGTGCCCTCCTCGAGGATGAAGGCCGTGGACAGTGCCACCGGCTGGGCACCGGACATGGCCAGGTCGTTGACCGTGCCGTTGACCGCCAGGTCGCCGATCGACCCGCCGGGGAAGAACATCGGCCGCACCACGTAGGAGTCGGTGGAGAAGGCCAACCTGCCCCCGCCGACCTCGAGCACCGCGCTGTCGCCGAGCTCGGCGGCGCCGGCCGCGCCGAAGGCGGGCAGGAACAGATGCTCGACCAGCTCTGCCGACATCGCCCCGCCTCCCCCGTGACCCATCACGATCCTCGGGCTGTCGCGCAGCGGAAGAGGGCACACCCAGCCCTCGAAATCGAGCCCCGGTCGCTCAGCCACCGCCGCTCACCGGCTCGCGGCCGCGGGCTCAGGGGTCACGGCGGGCGCCGCGGGGGGAGCCGTGGCCCCGGCCGTGTCGTGTTCGAGGCGCCGGTAGAGGTAGTACGCGGCGCAGGCGCCCTCGGAGGAGACCATCGTGGCGCCGAGCGGGTTGCGCGGGGTGCACTCGTTGCCGAAGGCCTCGCACTCGTGCGGCTTGATCAGCCCCTGCAGCACCTCCCCGGACCGGCAGATCGCCGACTCGTCGGTGTGGATCCCGCCGACGTCGAAGCGCACCTCGGCGTCGTAGTGGCGGTACTTATCGGCCAGCCGCCACCCGCTGCGCGGGATCATGCCGATGCCGCGCCAGGCCCGGTCGGTGACCTCGAACACGTCGGCGAGCATGGCCTTGGCCGCCGGGTTGCCCTCCGGGGGGACGACCCGGGGGTAGGCGTTCTCCAACTCGTGTCGACCCTGCTCGAGCTGCAGCACCGTACGCCGGATGCCCTCCAGGATGTCGAGCGGCTCGAAGCCGGTCACGACGATCGGCACGCCGTAGGTGTCGACGAGCGGCGGGTACTCCGCGGTCCCCATCACGCTGCAGACGTGTCCGGCGGCGAGGAACCCCTGCACCCGGCAGGTGGGCGACTCCATTATCGCCGCGATCGCCGGTGGCACCAGCACGTGCGACACCAGCAGGGAGAAGTTGTCGACGCCCAGCCGCTGGGCCTGGAACACCGTCATCGCGTTGGCCGGTGCGGTGGTCTCGAAGCCGATGCCGAAGAAGACCACCTGGCGGTCCGGGTTGGCGCGCGCGAGGTTCAGCGCGTCGAGGGGTGAGTAGACGACGCGGACGTCGCCGCCAGCGCTCTTGACCCGGAACAGGTCCGAGCTGCTGCCGGGCACCCGCAGCATGTCGCCGAACGAGCAGAAGATCACCTCCGGGCGGGCCGCGACCGCCAGTGCCTTGTCGATGATCTCCAGCGGGGTGACGCAGACCGGGCAGCCGGGTCCGTGGATCATCTCCACCGCGTCCGGCAGCAGCTGGTCGATGCCGTGCCGGATGATCGAGTGGGTCTGCCCGCCGCAGACCTCCATGATCGCCCAGGGCTGCGTGGCGGCCGCGTGGATCTGGTCGAGCAGGTTCCGGGCCAGGTCGGGGTTGCTGAACTCGTCCAGGTACTTCATCGTGACGCCTCTCCGTGCTCGGGGTCGTCCAGACCCGCCTGCCTCGCGGCCAGCGCGAGCTGGTCGCCGAACTCCTCCTCGAGGATCCCCATCTGGTCGAACTCCGCCAGCGTCTTCAACGCCGAAGCCTCGTCGAGGCGCTGGATGGCGAAGCCGACGTGCACGATCACGTAGTCGCCGGTGGCGACGTCGGGGATGTACTCGCAGCAGACCTCCTTGCGCACGCCACCGAAGTCGACCTGGGCCATCCGGGTGTGGTCGCGATCCGCGACGGACACGACCTGTCCTGGCACTGCCAAGCACATCTGGATCCCTTCCCTTCAGATCTCACTGAGCCGTCGCGACGAGCAGCTGCCCGAGCGCGATCCCACCGTCGTTGGGAGGCAACCGGCGCGGCGCCAGCACGGTGAAGCCGGCAGCGCGGAGCAATCGGCGCGCGCTGCTCAGCAGCAACGCGTTCTGGAACACTCCACCACCGAGGACGACCGTGTCGAGCCCCAAGGCGGCCCGCGCGGCCTCAGCGGCGGCCACCGTCAGCTCGGCTACGCCTAGGTGGAAGCGGACTCCGACGAGACCGGCCGGGCAGCCGCGACGTACGTCGTCGACAACGGCACGGATGACCGGCGCGGGATCGGCCACCATCGGCAGCTCGCCCGATCCGGGTCGCAGGGCGAAGTGGTAGGCCCGTTCGCGGTGACTGCCCGCTGCCAGATAGCGGTGCGACAGACCCTCGAGCTCGATGGCGGCCTCCGCCTCGTAGTCCGCGACCTGCCGCACCCCCACCAGCGAGGCGATCGCGTCGAACAGCCGGCCCATGCTCGACGTCATCACGCTGGCCAGACCGGTGTCCACCTGATGGGCGAGCACCTCCAGCTCACCGGCCCGGCAGGCCGCCACCGGCGCGAGATCGTCGGTCCAGGGCACGCCCGCGGCACGCAGGTGCGACAGCGCCATCCGGTACGGCCGGTCGACGCCGGCGTCGCCACCGGGCAGCGGTACGTAGGCCAGGTGGGCGAAACGGCGGAAGCCGTTGTAGTCGGCGACGAGCACCTCACCTCCCCAGATCGCCCCGTCGGTGCCGTAGCCGGTGCCGTCGAAGGCGACGCCGATGACCGGCTGGGCACCGTCGAGCCCGTGCTCGCCCATGACTGCGGCGACGTGTGCATGGTGATGCTGCACGGTGGCCACGGCTCGGCCAGCGGCGTGAGCCCTGGCCCACGCACTCGACCGATAGCCCGGATGCCTGTCCGTGGCCAGCTGCTCGGGACTCACCCCAGTCAGCTGTTCGAGGTGCTGCTCGGTGCCGGTGAACGCTTCGAGCGTGGCCAGGTCGTCCATGTCGCCCACGTGCTGGCTGAGCCAGGCGTAGCGGTCGTCGGCCACACAACAGGTGTTCTTCAGGTCTGCCCCGACCGCCAGCGTCGGCGGGACCGGAGCGGGTAACGCGACCGGCAGCGGCGCGTAACCGCGCGAGCGGCGCAGCGGCAGCTCCTCGCCGTCGACCACCCGCACGACCGAGTCGTCGCAGGGCACCGCGATCGGCCGGTCGTGGCTGAGGAAGGCGTCGACCAGCGGCGCCAAGCGTTCCCGGGCGTCCTCGTCGCGGTACGCGATGGGCTCGCCGCCGCGGTTGCCCGAGGTCATCACCAGCAGTTGCGGGCCCGGCTCGCCGGCGGCCAACAGCAACGCGTGCAGCCCGGCGTAGGGCAGCAACACACCCAGGTGCGGCTTGCCGGGGGCCACCGAGGGCGCCACCGCGGGAGACGCCGCGCCGGCTGTGCTGGTCCGGCGACGCTCGAGCAGCACGATCGGGCGGGCGGGGCCGGTGAGCAGCGCCTCCTCGGCCGGCGTCGTGCGTGCCAATGCGCAGACGGTCTGCAGGTCCGCGGCCATGGTCGCGAACGGCTTGTCTCCACGTCTCTTGCGCCGGCGCAGCTCGGCGACCGCTTGCTCCGACCCGGCGTCGCAGACGAGGTGGTAGCCGCCGAGGCCCTTCACTGCCACGATGGCCCCGGCCGACAGCAGGTCGCGGGTGGCGGGCAGTGCCCGACGCCCGTGCACCGCCTGCTGGCCCGGTCGTTCCAGTCGGAGCACCGGCCCGCAGTCGTGGCAGGCGATGGTCTGGGCGTGGAAGCGCCGGTCCCGGGGGTCGGCGTACTCCCGGGCGCAGGCCGAGCACAACGCGAAGCCGGCCATCGTCGTGGTGTCCCGGTCGTACGGGAGCGAGGTGATGACGGTGAAGCGCGGGCCGCAGTTGGTGCAGGAGATGAACGGGTGGCCGTAGCGGCGGTCGGCCGGGTCGGCCAGCTCGTGCAGGCAGTCGGCACAGGTGGCGACGTCGGGCCCGGCGAGAGTGCGGCCCCGCGCGGCGCGCTGCGTCTCAGCGATCGTGAACTGGGTGCCGCCCTGGACGGGCAGATCGCTGGCCAGCACTCGCTCGACCCGGGCCAGCGGCGGCGCGTCGGTGCGCAGCCGTTCGCCGAGCTCCGCGACGGCCGCGGCCGGGCCCTCTACCTCGACCACCACCCCGGTGGAGTCGTTGCACACCTCCCCGCTCAACGACAGCGATGTCGCGGTGACGTAGACGAACGGCCGGAAACCGACTCCCTGCACGACACCGGCCACGCCGAACCTGCGTCGGACCCGGGCCGAGGGGGTCGCACCGTCGACGTGGCCCGGGTCGCTCATCTCGTGGCCCTCCCTCGTCGTGGCATCACCATCCCTGGCCGGTGTCCCGCATCTCCACGCTACCTGTGACCGACACTTAGCAACATCGCCTGCCACAAAGACAATTGCGTACTGCTGCTCTGAGGTTTCGCGGATGTCCCAGCTCAAGGTTCAGCCGGATCCGCAACACGCGCCGTCCACGCAGATCCTCGACGGGCCCCATATCGGGGGCAGCAGCAAGGCCTGTGCCGCAGGCGCAGGGGTCCTCGGCTCG
>JACCVL010000026.1 GCA_013698185.1 Nocardioidaceae bacterium | reverse complement strand
ACCATCTGGGCAACGAACAGCTCGGAGCTCTACGTGCTGCTCACCGTCGAGCGCGGATGGTCAGCCGACCGCTACGAGCGCTGGCTGGCCGACACCTGGTGTCGCCTCTTGCTGCGTAACACCTGACACGCCGAAGGGTCTGGTCAGCTCACGGCGTGCGTCGCTAAGCGCCTCACGGCGGGACAACGGTGAGAGCTTCTCGCCGAGGTCGTGCATGGTGGCATCCACCCAAGCAGGATCCGTCTTGGGTACTCGCGCAGAGCCCAACCGATGGCGTTGCGGATGAACCACTCGCTGCCGAATCTCGTGCCTGCCACATTGGCCGCGATCACGTCGCGCAACAGGAGCAGGTCGCGGTGCAGTGGTCACAGAAATGGTTACAGGAACGTGCGGAAGTCCACATCCTGCGTCGGACACCTGCGGACGATTTCCAGCCTGTGACCTGCGGGAATGCGGCCTTCAGAGACCGCGTGAAAACGGCGCCGAACGGCGCAAGTCGGAGTTCAAATCCCACCGCCACCGCCAACACTTCTGGCCTCCCTCAGGCGCCGCCGGGGTCGTCCACCTGGCCCTCGGCATGACTAGGGCAGTCGGGGTTGGGGCAGTACGCGACCGCCTCGGCGACGAGGTCGCGCTCGCCTGCGGGACCAGCCTCGGCGACCCGCGCCCCGGTCGAGCCGAAGCCGTACGGAGTACTGCACACCGGACAGTTCGTGGGGACAGTTGCGTTCGTGCCAGCGCTCACGGGATCGCACGCTAGCACCGCACGGTGAGGCACCCGCGGGACCGCGTCCACCGCATCGACGCCAATCCGCCCTCGCCCGCGACCCCTAGTCTGGTCGCTCGCACGGACTCGGGGAGGCGCCACGTGCAGGGCGACGAGATCGGCAGCCTCCTGCTCATAGGTGCTGCCGTCCTGCTCGCCGCGATTCTCGCCGTGCGCGTCAGCGCCCGGGCCGGGCTGCCGAGCCTGCTCGTCTACCTCGGGATCGGGGTGTTGCTCGGCGAGTCGGTCATCGGCATCGAGTTCGCCGACGCCGACCTCGCCTACATGCTGGCGATCGTCGGCCTCGTGCTCATCCTCGCCGAGGGCGGCCTGACCACCCGGTGGTCACAGGTCAGGCCGGTCCTGCCGCTCGGGCTGCTGCTGAGCACGATGGGGGTCGCCATCGGCATCACGGTGATGACTCTGCTCGGCCGGTTCGTGCTCGACCTCGACTGGCAGCTCGCCGTGCTGCTCGGCGCGGTGACCGCCCCGACGGACTCGGCCGCGGTGTTCTCGGTGTTGCGGCGGGTGCCGCTGCTGGGGCGGGTACGGGGGTCGCTGGAGGCCGAGAGCGGGCTGAACGATGCGCCCACTCTGCTGCTCGTGATCATGGTCAGCACCGGTGAGGCAGCCGAGCATGCCTGGTACTACGTGCTCGCCGTCGTGGTGCTGGAGCTCGTCCTCGGCGCGGTGATCGGCCTGGTCCTCGGGTGGGCGGGCGCGCGGGTCCTGGCTCGGGCTGCGCTGCCCGCGTCCGGCCTGTACCCGTTGGCGATCCTGTCGTTGTGCGTTGTCGCCTACGGTGCCGCCGGTGTCGCCCACAGCAGCGGCTTCGCAGCCGTGTACGTCGCCGCGCTCGTGCTGGGCAACGCCGAGCTGCCGCACCGAGCGGCCACCCGGTCGTTCGCCGAGGGGGTGGGCTGGCTGGCCCAGATTGGCCTGTTCATCATGCTCGGCCTGCTGGCCTCGCCGGGGCGGTTGGATTGGTGGCACGTCGGAGCCGGGCTGCTGGCCGGCGCCGTCCTCACGGTGGTGGCCCGACCGCTGTCGGTGGTCGCTTGTGCGATCCCGCTGCGGGTGCCGTGGCGCGAGCAGGCCTTCTTGTCGTGGGCGGGGCTGCGGGGCGCGGTGCCGATCGTGCTCACGACGATCCCGCTGGCCGAGCAGGTGCCCGGCGCGACGGATCTGTTCGACCTCGTGATCGTGCTGGTCGTCGTCTACACCCTGCTGCAGGGGCCGACGCTGTCGTGGGCAGCCGACCGGCTGGGTGTCTCGACCCGCGAAGCACCACGCGACCTCGAGGTCGAGGCCGCGCCACTAGAGGGCATAGCCGCCGACCTGCTGCACGTACGGGTGGCTGCTGAGTCGAGGCTGCACGGGGTCGAGGTGGGCGAGCTGCGGCTGCCCGCCGGTACGTCGGTGTCTCTCATCGTCCGCGGTGCGGAGTCGTTCGTGCCCGCTCCGGGCGTCCGGCTCAGCGTCGGTGACGAGGTGCTGGTGGTGTGCCCACGAGCCACCCGGGCAGCCACCGAGGAGCGGCTGCGAGCAGTCGCCGAGCACGGTCGCCTCGCCGGGTGGAGTCACCGCTCGAGCACCAGCAGGACCGTCCGGCCCGACTGAGCGGGATGGCGGCCGGTCAGGTGCGGGCGCGACCGCAGGCCTTCTTGCCGGCGCTGACGGCGAGGGACGTGCGGGCCGCGCGGTCGATCCCGTGGAAGCGCGAACCGAGCACAACGTCGACCCCCTCGCCGATGTTGGGACGCGCCACCACCCGCACCTTGTCGACGAACTGCATCTGCACCAGCCGCGTCGCAGCCGACTTGGGCCGGGAACCGTAGATGACGGCAGTGCGGACCGCCAACCGTGCCGGCGCATTCTCCGAGGCTCCGGGGACGAAGCCCCGTCGCTGCAGGCTCGCCAGGGTCGCACCGGCCAGTCCGGAGACATCGCCGGCGTTGTAGACGTTGACCGTCACCTCCCCGGCCCGCAACATCCCGTCGGCCGCATCGTCGTCGGCGCAGTCCTGGGCATCAGGCTGCTTTTCGGGGGGTGACACCAGCTCGCGGTAGCCGTACCACCCGGCACCGGCCACAAGCAGGATCAGCACGATCATCGTGATGGTCGTGCGCCATCTCACCGCTGCTCACCCTCATCGTCGACCACGTGGATGCGCGCATGCAGCACGGCCCGGTGTTGCAGCGCGGCCCGCAACGCCCGGTGCAGGCCCTCCTCGAGGTACAGATCGCCTCGCCAGCTCACCACATGGGGGAACAGATCGCCGAAGAACGTGGAGTCGGAGTCGAGCAGCGTGGTCAGGTCGAGCGTGTCCTTCGTCGTCACCAGCTGGTCCAGCCGGACCTGCTGCGGGGGTAGGCGAGCCCACTCCTGCTGGCCGAGGCCATGGTCGGGGTAGGGCCGATCGACACCCACCCGTTTGAAGATCACGTGAGGAATACTAGGAGAACGGCGCTCGAAGCCTCGTCCGGCGCGTGGCGGAGGATAGGGGATTCGAACCCCTGAGGGCTATTAACCCAACCCGCTTTCCAAGCGAGCGCCATAGGCCACTAGGCGAATCCTCCGCCGCAGAGGGTAGCGGCCCACTGCCACCTCGCTGACCCGCGGCCCCGTACTATGTGGCCAGCCCCTCGCGTGGCGGCACCCCGCCCAACTCCCCCAGGGCCGGAAGGCAGCAAGGGTCAGCAGGCTCTGCCGGGTACGCGAGGGGTCCTTGCGTGCTCGGGCGCTTCCGGCCCCGCGCTCGGGTCCGGTCGCGGCCCGCACTGTCCGGTCGCCGGACTAGGGTGCGGTCGTGGACGCCCCGCTCGCGCTGTACCGCCGCTACCGGCCCGAGACCTTCACCGAGGTGCTGGGCCAGGAGCACGTCACCGGGCCGCTGCGCCGGGCTCTGGCCGACAACCGCGTCCACCACGCATACCTGTTCTCTGGGCCACGCGGCTGTGGCAAGACCACCAGCGCCCGCATCTTGGCGCGCACGCTCAACTGTGAGCAGTTCCCCGTCGCCGAGCCGTGTGGGGAGTGCCAGAGCTGTCGTGACCTCGCCCGCGGCGGCCCGGGCAGCCTCGACGTCATCGAGATCGACGCCGCGAGCCACGGGGGCGTCGACGACACCCGGGACCTGCGTGAGCGGGCGACGTTCGCCCCGATGACCAGCCGCTTCAAGGTGTACGTGATCGATGAGGCGCACATGGTGTCGCCGCAGGGCTTCAACGCGCTGCTCAAGGTGGTGGAGGAGCCGCCGCCGCACGTCAAGTTCATCTTCGCCACCACCGAGCCCGACAAGGTCATCGGGACGATCCGCTCCCGCACGCACCACTACCCGTTCCGCCTGCTGCCGCCCCGGTTGCTCGCCGACTACCTGGCCCAGATCTGCGAGCGCGAGGCGGTGGCCATCGAGCCGCAGGCACTCCCGCTGGTCGTACGCGCCGGCGCCGGGTCTGCGCGCGACTCGCTCAGCGTGCTCGACCAGCTGATCGGAGGTGCGGGTCCCGATGGCGTGACCTATGACCTGGCCACCGGCCTGCTCGGTTACACCCCGGAGACGCTGCTCGACTCGGTGGTCGACGCCTTCGCGGCCGGCGACGGCGGTGGGGTGTTCACCCTCGTCGACCAGGTCGTGGAGGGTGGCCGCGAGCCGCGCCGCTTTGTCGAGGACCTGCTGCAGCGACTGCGCGACCTGCTGGTGCTGTCGCACCTGCCGAGCGCCGGAGAGGGTCTGCTCGACGTGCCCGTCGACCAGGCCGAGCGGCTCGCCGGCCAGGCCGCCCGCTTCGGGGCGGCCGACCTGGTGCGCTCCGCCGAGGTCGTCGCCGCCACTCTTGCCGACCTGCGCGGGCCGACCGCCCCGCGGCTGCTGCTTGAGATCATGTGCGCGCGGGTGCTGTTGCCCGCCGCCGATGACAGTGCTGGGGGGGTGCAGGCACGCCTGGACCGCATCGAGCGCCGGATGGCGGTGGGCACGACCCCCGCTCCGCCCGTCCCGGCCGACGCCCCTGTGCCAGCACTGGTCGAGCCTCCGCCCGTGCCGCAGCCCGTCGAGCCGCCGACCGAGCCGCCGACCGAGCCCCCGCCCGTGCCGCAGCCCGTCGAGCCGCCGCCTGTCGAGCCACCAGCCGCCACCGCGAGTGCGGCGGTGGGCAACGAGCTGCACCAGGTTCGTACCTTGTGGAACGACGTGCTCGACGACCTGCGCAGCTCGCGCTATGTCTGGTCCCTTGTCGGCCAGAACGCGCAGGTCGTGGCGGCCGAGCCCGGCATCGTGACGCTCGGCTTCAGCACGGTCGGCCTGCTGCAGCAGTTCCAGGGCCGCGAGCAGCCGGTTGCAGCCTCGCTGTCACGCGTCCTGCTCGGGGACTGGCAGGTGCGGGCGATCGTCGACCCGGCAGCCCGGCAGGCTCAGCCGCACCGCGCCGAGCCCACCGCAGCGGTGCCGCCCGTGTCGGCTCCCGACTCCGCACGAGCTCGCTCCGCCCAGCCCGCTGTCGCACAGCGGCCAGCCGGCAGCGGGGCTGCTGACGAGCCCGGCGGCGGTGCCGCACCAGACGACGCCGATCTCGACAGCGACGCGAGTGGTAGCACCCGGGAGCTGCTCACACGCGAGCTGGGGGCTACGGTCATCGAGGAGATCCCGCACGGGCGATGACGAGCGTCGGACCGCACCCCTAGGCTCCAGGGGTGGCCGGTCCAGCCGGGCCGTCCACCGCGTGCACCCGTCGGCCGGTCGGGTGCCTGGATTCTCCGAGGAGACACCGTGTTCCCCAGCGGAACCCCTGACATGTCCGCACTGCTGGCCCAAGCCCAGCAGCTGCAGGAGCAGCTCGTCGCCGCCCAGGAGAGCCTGGGGCACGCGCAGGTGACCGGCTCGGCGGCGAGCGGGCTGGTGACCGCCGTCGTCACCGGCACCGGCGAGCTCGTCTCGGTCGCGATCAAGCCCGAGGCGTGCGATCCCGAGGACGCCGAGACCCTTGGCGACATGGTCGT
>JACCVL010000025.1 GCA_013698185.1 Nocardioidaceae bacterium | reverse complement strand
GGGTCTCGGTGTTGGACAGCGGTGTCTCGCAGCGCCAGCAGTACGCGAGCACCCGAAACCCCTCGTAGACCAGACCCTTGTCGTGCAGAGACTTGAAGGCCCACATGACCGACTCCATGTAGTCGGTGTCGAGGGTCTTGTAGTCGTTGTCGAAGTCGACCCAGCGGGCCTGACGGGTGACGTAGTGCTCCCAGTCCTCGGTGTAGCGCAGCACCGCCGTTCGGCAGGTCTCGTTGAAGGCGGCGACGCCCATGGCCTCGATCTCGGACTTGTGCCCGATGCCGAGCTTTTTCTCCGCATCGACCTCGGCGGGCAGGCCGTGGCAGTCCCACCCGAACCGGCGCTCGACGCGACGCCCGCGCATCGTCTGGTAGCGCGGCACCACGTCCTTGACGTAGCCGGTGAGCAGGTGGCCATAGTGCGGCAACCCGTTGGCAAACGGAGGCCCGTCGTAGAACACGAACTCGTTGGCACCGTTCTCGCCGGCGTCTCGCTGGTCGATGGAGGCCTGGAAGGTGGCGTCGGTGCGCCAGTGCTCAAGCACGGTCCGCTCGAGGCCGGGGAAGTTCGGGGTGGCCGGCACCCGGTCGGCACCGGCCTTGGGGTAGCTGTGGGCCATCGCACTCCTGCCGCGCCGGCGGACCGGCACGCTGGTCGGGGGTGCGAGGACGACCACCCGGAACTGCTCCGGGGTGCCGCGGTACCACCTCGCTTGCCAGCCCCGGTGCTGGGCCGACCGCTCTGCTGTGGGCTGTGACGGGCCGCTCCCGTCCGGTTCTACTGAGGCACCGCGCGCGTACAGCACGGGGCCCGTTCTTCCGGCGGCTCGCCGGTGATCGCCGGGTCGATGCCTGTGCGCCAAGCCTACCGCCCCGCCCCGCCGTCCCAGCGCACGCTCCGCCCCGCACCGAGCCGCCACCGAGTTGTCACCGTCACATCGCGCTCTGGGCCGGTGTCGCGGTGACAAGTTGGACGGCCGCGGGTGACTTGCTTTGCTAAGTTGTTGTGTTAAGTTAACGCGGTGACGACGGAATCCGAAGACCTCGCGTACGACCTGCACGTGCTCGTCGCGCGCCTCGACGCCTCGGCTGACCGGATCCTGCAGGCAACGCATGCCGTGACGTACCGGCGGTTCCTCACCGTGCTGGCGCTGCGTGACCTCGGTGCGACGACCCAACGGGCGCTGGCCGAGCGGCTGGGCGTGTCGGAGCCGTCGGTCAGCCGGATGACCGCGGTGCTGGCCAGCGACGGATTGGTCCTGGTGGAGTCAGACCCCGCCGGCGGCAACAGGCGGCGCCTGACCCTCACCCGCCGCGGGCTGTCGCTCACCAGCGCCTGCGTCAAGACCCTCGAGGGCCGGCTGGTCGCGTTGGTCGAGGGCAGCGGTGTCCCGTACGCGTCGTACGCGCGGCACACCCGCCAACTGCTGCAGGCGCTGGCCGCTGACGGCGCGGTGCAGCCCACCGACGACGTCGAGGGGGGCGCGGCGTGAGTGGCTACCACCTGCTGATCGCCGTGCACGCGTTCACGGCGCTGATGGCGCTGCCGCTGGGCGCCTACCAGCTGCTGCGACGCCGAAAGGGCGACCGCCAGCACCGGCGGGTCGGGCGTACCTGGGTCGTCGCGATGGGGTTCGTCGCCGTCTCCTCGTTCGCGATCCGTGACCTGCGGCCGGGCCAGTTAAGTCTGCTGCACGTGCTGTCGGTGGTGACGCTGGTGACCGTCACAATGGGCGTGGTCCAGGCCCGCCGGGGCAACATCGAGTCCCACCGCGGCTTCATGCGGGGCAGCTGGTTCGGGCTCGTCGGCGCCTTCACCGGTGCCGTCGCGGTGCCCGACCGGTTGATCCCCACCTTCGTGGTCACCGAGCCGGTGCAGGCGGCGGGCGCACTGGCCGCCGTGGCGGCATGCGCCGTCGTCATCATCGCGGTGGGCTCGCTGCGCCCGCGCAGCGCCTCGGCCGTGTCGTCACGTCAGGGGTGAACCCGGACGGCCTCGGTCGTCCGGGCCATACGCCATGCGCGGCTCGTGGACCGGAGGCGGGGAGCTGCCCGAGTTGTCACCGCGAGACGGCGCTAGAACGCGGTGCAGCGGTGACAACTCGCGGCGGGGTCGAGCGCGGTCGGTCAGCGGCCGTCGAGTCGCAGGTCGCTCCCGCGGCGGCCCATCAGCGTCTCGGCACCGGCCTCGACGCCCGGGTCGAAGTCGAACATCACCGGGTCGGCACCCGCGCCGATGGCCACCGGCTCACCGGGCGTGGCGCCGAGCTCCAGCAGCTTGTCCTCCACCCCGATGCGCGCCAGGCGGTCGGCGAGGAAGCCGACCGCCTCGTCGTTGGCGAAGTCGGTCTGGCGCACCCAGCGATCGGGTTTGGCGCCGCGCACCCGCCAGACGTCCCCCACGCGCCGCACCGTGAACTCCGGACCGGCCACCGCGGGCGGGTGCAGAACGATGCGCGTGGCCTCGGCTGCCGGCCGAGCGGCGCGGACGTCGGCGACGACCCGCGCCATCGCGAACGACAGCTCACGCAGCCCGGCATGAGTGGCCGCGGAGACGATGTGCACCTCGAGCCCGCGAGCCTCGAGGTCGGCGCGCACCAACTCGGCCAGCTCACGCGCCTCCGGCACGTCGGCCTTGTTGAGCGCCACCAGCCGGGGCCGGTCGTCGAGTCCGCCGTAGCGCTCGAGCTCGCGCTCGATCACGTCGAGGTCGCTCGCGGGATCACGCCCCGGCTCGGGCGTCGCGCAGTCGATCACGTGCACGAGGGCGGCGCAGCGTTCGACGTGTCGCAGGAAGTCATGACCGAGGCCGCGACCCTCGCTCGCTCCCTCGATCAGGCCGGGCACGTCGGCCACGGTGTAGGTGACATCGCCCGCGGTCACGACCCCGAGGTTCGGCACCAAGGTGGTGAACGGGTAGTCGGCGATCTTTGGCCGGGCCCGCGACAGCGCCGCGATGAGGCTCGACTTGCCTGCGCTGGGAAAGCCCACCAGGCCGACATCAGCCACGACCTTGAGCTCGAGCACGATGGAGCGGTCGTCACCCGGCTCACCAAGCAGCGCGAACCCCGGCGCCTTGCGCTTGGTCGAGGCGAGTGCCGCGTTGCCCAGCCCACCACGCCCGCCGGCGGCCACCACGTACGAGGATCCGGTGCCCACGAGGTCAGCGATCACCTCGCCCTCGGCGCTGCGCACGACCGTACCGTCAGGGACCAGCAACACCAGCTCGTCGCCGTTGGATCCGTTGCGGTGGGCTCCGCTGCCGTGCCCGCCGTGGCCGGCACGCCGGCGCGACTCGTGGTGGTAGTCCACCAGGGTCGTCACCCCGTCGTCGACACGGAGTACCACGTCACCGCCGTTGCCGCCGTTGCCGCCGTCGGGGCCGCCGAGCGGCTTGAACTTCTCCCGCTGGACCGACGCCACACCGTTGCCGCCACTGCCACCCGTCACGTGCAGGACGACGCGGTCGACGAATGTGGGCACCGCCACGGCATACCTCCAACGGGCTCGGGTCACGGACTCACGACAAAGGGGTGGCCGCCGCAGCGTCCACCCCTTCACCATGCCGTACGGGTTGCGTACGGACAGCTGTCAGCGCTCAGTCAGCGGCGGCGGGCACCACGTTGATGACGCGGCGGCCGCGCCGGGTGCCGAACTCGACGGCGCCGCCGACCAGGGCGAACAGCGTGTCGTCGCCACCGCGGCCCACACCGGCACCGGGGTGGAAGTGCGTGCCGCGCTGGCGCACGATGATCTCGCCCGCGTTGACGACCTGGCCGCCATAGCGCTTGACGCCGAGTCGCTGGGAGTTGGAGTCGCGACCATTCCTGGTCGAGGCTGCGCCCTTCTTGTGTGCCATCTGCCGTCCTCGTCGCTCAGTTGCTGATGTCGGTGACCTTGACCCGGGTGTAGCGCTGGCGGTGGCCCTGGCGCTTCCGGTAGCCGGTCTTGTTCTTGAACTTGACGATGATGATCTTGGGCCCACGGGTGGCCTCGATGACCTCTGCGGTCACCGACACCTTGGCCAGGCTGTCGCGGTCCGAGGTCACGGTGTCACCGTCGACCAGCAGCACGGCGGGCAACGTGAGGCTGTCGCCGGGGCGATCGGCCACCTGGTCGATCTCGATGACGTCGCCGACGGCCACCTTCTGCTGCTTGCCGCCGCTGCGAACGATCGCGTACACGCCTGGCTCACTCTCTGCTGGTACGGGCTGGCTGATGTCGGGGTCGAGCACCGCGAGTGCGGCGAACCCACGCCGACCGTGCAGTCTACGGAGGCGGCGGGGCACCGGTCAAAACGGTGGTTGCGCGGACCGCCGGGCAGTGTACGGGGGGTCATGACGACGGCACGGGCTCGGCGTGTTGCTCGGCCGGCGGACCCGGAGGCGCCGTCCCACGCGTGACCCGCTTGCGCGGGGTCCGTCTCCTCGGCGTGATCGCTTCGGGCAGGTCGGGGGCCTGCGGCTGGTCCAGCGTCGGCCGCAACGCCGGCGGCACCGGCGGGCCCGCCGGCGCTACCGGGGGTGTCACGGGCTCCGGGGCGACCGGGTCGACCGCGTCGGCTGCTGGTGACTGCTCGTCCGCCGGCTCAGTGACCGGCGCTGGGCTGACCTCGGTCCGCTCTCCCCCGCCATCCTTGTCACCGGCATCACTGCCGCCGGCACCCTTGACCTCGTCCTCACCACCGCGCGGACGTCCACCTCGCCGGCGCCCCCCTCCGCGTCGGCCACCCTGGTCGTCGTCGCTCTGGTCGTTGCCGGGCGTCACCGGCTCGGTGTGCACCAACAGCCCGCGTCCGCCGCAGTGCTGACACGGCTCGCTAAAGGCCTCCACGAGCCCGGTACCGATCTTCTTGCGGGTCATCTGGACCAGCCCGAGCGACGTCACCTCGGCGACCTGGTGCCGCGTACGGTCTCGCGACAGGCACTCGACCATCCGGCGCAGGACGAGGTCGCGGTTGGACTCGAGCACCATGTCGATGAAGTCGACGACGATGATGCCGCCGATGTCGCGCAGCCGGAGCTGACGGACGATCTCCTCGGCCGCCTCCAGATTGTTCTTGGTGACGGTCTCTTCGAGGTTGCCCCCCGAGCCGGTGAACTTGCCGGTGTTGACGTCAACGACCGTCATCGCCTCGGTCCGGTCGATGACCAGCGAGCCGCCCGAGGGCAGGAAGACCTTGCGGTCCAGCGCCTTCGCGATCTGCTCGTCGATCCGGTATGCCGCGAACGCGTCGGACTCACCCTCGGACCGCTTGCAACGATCGGCAAGGTCGGGTGCGACGTGCCCGACGTAGGCCTGGATGTTGTCCCAGGCCTCGTCGCCCTGGACGACCAGCGAGCTGAAGTCCTCGGTGAACAGGTCACGGACGACCTTGATCATCAGGTCCGGCTCGCCGTAGAGCAGCTTGGGGCCCTGCCCCTTGTTCTTGGCCTTGCCCGCAATGTCATCCCAGCGTGCGGTGAGCGCACCGACGTCGCGGGTCAGCTGCTCCTCGGTGGCGCCCTCGGCGGCGGTACGGATGATGACCCCGGCCTCACCGGGCACCACGTCCTTGAGCAGGCCCTTCAGTCGGGCGCGCTCCCCCTCGGGCAGCTTGCGGGAGATCCCACTGGTGTGGCCGTTGGGCACATAGACCAGAAACCGTCCCGGCAGCGAGATCTGGGCGGTCAGTCGCGCACCTTTGTTGCCGACCGGGTCCTTGCTGACCTGGACCAGTACGTGCTGTCCCGAAGACAGCGCCTCCTCGATGCGGCGCGGCTTGCCGTCCATGCCCAGCGCCGACCAGTCGACCTCGCCGGCGTAGAGCACGGCGTTGCGTCCCTTGCCGATGTCGATGAACGCCGCCTCCATGCTGGGCAGCACGTTCTGCACCCGGCCCAGGTAGACGTTCCCGATCAGCGACGTCTGCGACTCGCGCGCCACGTAATGCTCGACGAGGACGTTGTCCTCGAGCACGGCGATCTGGATGAGGTCCTGGCGCTGACGCACCACCATCTGCCGCTCGACGGACTCGCGGCGGGCGAGGAACTCCGACTCGCTCAGGATGGGCGGTCGCCGGCGGCCGGCCTCACGGCCCTCGCGCCGACGCTGCTTCTTGGCCTCGAGCCGGGTGGACCCACCGACGCTGGTGATCTCAGACTCCGCCTGGCGCCGCTCGCGCACCTTGACCACGGTGTTGTCCGGATCGTCGTCCACCGGATCGGACGGCTCGCCCTTGCGCCGGCGACGGCGGCGTCGACGGGTGCTCGGCTGTGAACCCTCGTCCTCGTCGTCGCGGGACGATCCGGGCTCATCGGCCTTGTCGAGGCTGGCGGCGCTCTCCGGCGCCGCCGCGCCATCCTGCTCAGCGGGGACGTCGGCGTCCTCGGTTTCGTCGTGTGGTGAGTCGCCTCCCTCGCCGGACTTGCGGCGCCGGCGACCTCCGCGGCGACGGCGACGGCGAGTGGCCGAGCCGTCGTCGTCGCTGGCGGTGGCGTCGGCTCCGGCGTCGTCGCTCGGCGTGTCTCCTGCGGCGTCGTCGCTCGGCGTGTCTCCGGCGAGGTCGGCGGCGTCGCTGGTGACGAGCCGCGCCGGCATGGTCGACGGGTCGGCCGGCTGGAACAGCGGGACCGCGGGCGGTCCCGCTGCCGGGGGGATCTCAGGGTCGGCCGGGACGGCTTCGGCCGGAGCTGCGGCGGCCGCACCCCTGGTGCTGCGACGTCGCCTGGTCGTGGGCGGCGTCTCGGCGGCAGAGAACAACTCGCCGGTGGGGTCGCCAGCGGGGTCGCCAGCGGGGTCGCCGACGGCTGGCTCCGTCGCTTCTGCGGTCGGTGCCTCCGTCGCCGCCTCCGCGGGGGACGGTGCGGCGGCCTTCTTGCTCGCCCGCTTTGCGGTCGTCTTCTTGGCCGGCTTCGGTGTCTCGGCTGCCGGCTGGTCGCCCGAGCCGTCGTCGGCCGGAGCCGAGACCGGCGCCGGGACGGTCTTCTTCCGCGTGCGGCGAGCGGGGGGTGCGGCAGGCTCGGAGGCGGTGTCCTGCGTGTCAGCGGCGGGTCCGTCGCTGACCGCGTCGGTGGCCTCGACAGGCGGGCCACTGGGACGGGTGGCTGCCCGCCGCCGGGTCCTGGTCGGGGCCTGGGGGGTCGACTCGGGCGCCGCCTCATCGGGTGCCCCGCCGGTGCCGGCCGGGTCGTTGGTATCGGGATCGGTTGTCGCTGAACTGGTGTTCTCGTCGAGCATCTGCGCTCCTCCACCCCCGGGCGCCGTGCGCCATCACGGGGGCATGTCCGTCGCCGCCCGCTCCGGGTGACCCGGCTGCGGCTGGCGCAAGCCTGTGGTGCCCTCGGTCATCGGCGGGTGCCGGACCGAGCGGCGACGTCAACCGATGATCCGTCACTGGGCGCTCCGCCGGGTCCGCCGCGGTCGACGCGGGCGATACCGGCGACTCCGAGGCGGAGTCAGGCGTCGCGCGTGTCGCGGTCGGGTGCCAACGGATCGCCCACCGTGCCGTCTCGCGGGTCAAGCGGTCCCTGCGCCAAACGCTGCATTACTGGCGCAGCGCTGGCCTCGAGACCGGCGACCTCACGAAGCCCGGCGAGGACGTCGTCGGGTCGTACAGACGGTTCCCCGTGCCGTACCACCGCTTGAAGTATCGCACAGGGTTGGGCAGGGTCCGCCGACGCCGGGTCGAACGCCTCGCCGGTTCGCAGCGAAACGACGGCCGCGCGGGCGTCGAAATGACGCAGTCCGCGTTTGGTCATGCGGGTCACCTGGACTGCGTCCGTGGCGAGGAAGGCTGCGGTGGCGCGCTCGGCGTCGCCGGTGGTGACGCCGGGCAGCCGGATCGTCCAGCAGCTCGCCTGCAGTCGGTCGGCGAGCGCGCCCGAAGCGGCCGTGACGGCGTCGACGACGTCGAGCCCGGGTGGCATCGCGGCATTCAACGCCTCGCGCACCGCGTCGGGGTCGCACGGCGAAGCGAGCGCCACCTCCATGTACTCCGCCTCGCTGGCCGAGCCGGTGGGCGCCGCCCCGGCGTACGACAGACGAGGGTGGGGGTTGAAGCCCGACGAGTACGAGACCGGCAACCCGGCGCGGCGCACGGCTCGCTCGAAGGCGCGGCCGATGTCGCGGTGGCTGGTGAAGCGCAACCGGCCGCGCTTGGTGTAGCGGATGCGCACCCGCTGGACGGGGGGCGGCTGCTGCGTGGGCGGCACTCCCGGACTCTATCGACGCCGAACGATGCAGCAGCATGTGTGCGTGATCACCCCGACGGCGGACCCTGGCGGTCTGCCTGCCGCCCGCGGCGAACGGGCGGTCATCCTGGCCGGGATCGTCCTGCTGGCCGTCGGGCTCCGACCGGCCGTGACCAGCCTGGGATCGGTGCTCGGCCAGGTCGAGGACGAGCTGGCGCTCGCCGGATGGCTGTCGAGTCTGCTCACCACGCTGCCGGTGTTGTGTTTCGCCGCGGTGGGAGCGGTCACCCACCAGCTCACGCACCGCTTCGGCCTGCACCGCGTCGCATTCCTGGCGCTCATCGCCATCGCGGTCGGGGGTGGTGTACGGGCGGCAGCCGACAGTGCCGCGGTCTTCACCGTCGCCACCACGCTCGCGCTGGCCGGCATGGCGATCGGCAACGTGGCGCTGCCGCCGCTGGTCAAGCTGCATTTCCCCGACCGGATTCCGACGGTCACGGCCATCTACTCCTGCGCACTGCTCACCGGCGCCTCAGTGCCGGCAGGCCTCACCGTGCCCGTCTCAGACGCCGCCGGCAGCTGGCGCTGGGGGCTCGGCATGTGGGCCATGGCGGCGGCGGTCGCCGCGGTGCCGTGGCTGCTGCTGCTGCGCCACGACGTCCACGACGTCAACGGCGCAGCGAAGACGACGTTGACGCCTGGGCGGCTGGTGCGCTCATCGCTGGCCTGGACCATGGCGGTGTTCTTCGCCACCCAGTCGGCGCAGGCGTACGCGCAGTTCGGTTGGCTGCCGACGATCTATGCCGACGCCGGATTGTCGCCGACCGCGGCGGCGCTGATGCTCACCATCACGACCGCGGTCGGCGTGCCGGCACCGCTGGTGCTGCCGCTGTACGCCCGGCGGACCACCGACCACCGGCCCCTCGTGGTCGCCTTCGCGGGCCTGACGATGACCGGCCTGACCGGGCTGCTGCTGGCACCGACGACCACGCCGTGGCTGTG
Source organism: Nocardioidaceae bacterium (assembly GCA_013698185.1). Classification (GTDB taxonomy): domain Bacteria; phylum Actinomycetota; class Actinomycetes; order Propionibacteriales; family Nocardioidaceae; genus JACCVL01. Next base: position 6,067 of record JACCVL010000025.1, on the reverse strand, counting down.
GGCGGGGTGCCTCGGCCTCGGCGGCGTCGCGTTCCCGTGGCTGCTGGCGATGCTGGCGCTTCGGACCCGTACGCCCGCGGGCACCGCCGCGCTGTCGGGCTTCGTGCAGAGCGTGGGCTACCTGCTGGCGGTCGTCGGGCCCCTCGGCGCCGGCCTGCTGCGCGCCGCCACCGGGGCCTGGACGGTGCCGCTGCTCGTGCTGCTGTCGCTGACAGTGCCGATGCTGGTGACCGGGCTGCTTGTTGCCCGGCCGCGACTGCTCGAGGACGAGCTGGCGATCACGCATACCGGTCGCCCACGCCGCAGCAATGCATGATCGTCGGTCAGGCGGCGGACGGCAACCGCCGACGTCAGACCACCGACAGCGGCAGCAGCTGCTTGCCGGTGGGGCCCACCTGGATCTCGGTGTTCATCTGCGGGCAGACCCCGCAGTCGTAGCACGGCGTCCAGCGGCAGTCCTCGACCTCACGTCCGTCGGGGTCGAGCGCGTCCTGCCAGTCCTCCCACAGCCAGTCACGGTCGAGACCGGCGTCCAGGTGGTCCCACGGCAGCACCTCGGCGTAGTCCCGCTGACGCGTGGTGAACCAGTCGAGGTCGACCGGCTCACCTGCCAGGGCCTGGTCGGCGGCGGCCACCCACCGGTCGTAGGAGAAGTGCTCGCTCCACCCGTCGAAGCGGCCGCCGTCGCGCCACACCTGCTCGATGACGCGACCGACGCGCCGGTCACCACGACTCAGCAGTCCCTCGATGATCCCGGGCTTCCCGTCGTGGTAGCGAAAGCCGATGGCCCGGCCGTAACGCTTGTCGCACCGCAGCGCGTCGCGCAGCTTGGCCAGCCGGACATCGGTGCTCTGGTGGTCGAGCTGGCCCGCCCACTGGAACGGGGTGTGCGGCTTGGGCACGAAGCCGCCGATGCTGACGGTGCACCGGATGTCGCCCCGCCCCGACACCTCGCGCCCCGTGGCGATGACACGCTTGGCCAGGTCGGCGATCTGCAGCACGTCCTCGTCGGTCTCGGTCGGCAGCCCGCACATGAAGTACAGCTTGACCTGACGCCAGCCCTGGGAGTACGCCGCGGCCACCGTCCGGATCAGGTCCTCCTCGGTCACCATCTTGTTGATGACCTTGCGCATCCGCTCGCTGCCACCCTCGGGCGCGAACGTCAACCCCGAGCGCCGGCCGTTGCGGCTGAACTCGTTGGCCAACGTGATGTTGAAGGCGTCGACCCGCGTGGACGGCAGCGACAGCGAGACGTCGGTCCCTTCGTACCGGTCGCCGAGACCCTTGGCGACCGCGGCGATCTCGGAGTGGTCGGCGCTGGACAGGCTGAGCAGGCCGACCTCCTCGAAGCCGGACTTCTTGATGCCGTTGTCGACCATGTCGCCGATCGTGGTGATCGAGCGCTCCCGCACCGGGCGGGTGATCATGCCCGCCTGGCAGAAACGGCAGCCCCGCGTACAGCCACGGAAGATCTCCACCGAGAAGCGCTCGTGCACGGTCTCGGCGAGCGGCACCAGCGGCTTCTTGGGGTACGGCCAGGCGTCGAGATCCATCAGCGTGTGCTTGGCCACCCGCCACGGCACCCCGGAGCGGTTGGGCACCACGCGCTGGATGCGGCCGTCGGGCAGGTGCTCGACGTCGTAGAAGCGCGGCACGTAGACCCCGCCGGAGGCGGCAAGCCGCATCAGCAGCTCGTCCCGACCGCCGGGCCGGCCCTGGTCCTTCCACTCCCGCACCAGCGCGCTGATCGCGAGCACGACCTCCTCACCGTCGCCGAGCACGGCGGCGTCGACGAAGTCCGCAATCGGCTCGGGGTTGAACGCCGCGTGCCCGCCGGCGATCACCACCGGGTGGGCGTCGGTGCGGTCGGCGCTGTGCAGCGGGATCCCCGCGAGGTCGAGCGCGGTGAGCATGTTGGTGTACCCGAGCTCGGTGGAGAACGAGATGCCGAGCAGGTCGAAGTCGCCGACCGGCCGGTGACCGTCGACGGTGAACTGCGGGATGTCGTGCTCGCGCATCACCCGCTCCATGTCGGGGAACACCGCGTACGTGCGCTCCGCGAGTGCCCAGTCCTGCTCGTTGAGCACCTCGTAGAGGATCGCGACGCCCTGGTTGGGCAGCCCCACCTCGTACGCGTCGGGGTACATCAGCGCCCAGCGCACGGTGGCGGCGTCCCAGTCCTTCGGGGTGGCGTTGAGCTCGCCGCCGACGTACTGGATGGGCTTGCTCACCAGCGGCAACAGCGGTTCGAGTCGCGACCACAGCGAGCGTGCGGACGACGTGGCGGGCATGCGGCGGTACTCCTGTCGTACGGGACGGGTGACGTCCCAGCCTAGCGTCGGCACGCCAGGTCAGAAGCGCGAGCGGGCCATCCGGTTGCGGACGACGACCCCGTGGCCGGGGCGGCCGGCGGTGCGCAGGTGAATGTTCAGCAGCAGCCCGACCGCGGTGAGCGAGGCGAACATCGAGGTGCCGCCGTACGACACCAGCGGCAGCGGGACGCCCGTGACGGGCATGATGCCGAGACACATGCCGATGTTCTGGAAGGCCTGGAAGCCGAACCAGCAGGCGATGCCCACTGCGGCCACCCGGCCGAACAGGTCCTCGGCCCGGCGGGCGATGCGCAGCGCCCGCCACAGCAGCAGCGCGAACAGCGCCACGATCGCGGCGGCACCGGCCAGCCCCAGCTCCTCACCGGCCACGGTGAACACGAAGTCGGTGTGCTGTTCGGGCACGAATCCCGCCTGAGTCTGCGTCCCGTTGAACAGCCCCTGCCCGGTGAGGCCGCCGTTACCGATGGCGATGCGGGCCTGCTGGGTGTTGTAGCCGGCGCCGCGGGGGTCAAGCGACGGGTCGGTGAAGGCGCCGAAGCGGTCCAGCTGGTAGCCCGCCAACAGGCCGCTCTGCACCGCGGCGACGACGACCGCGGCGCCACCACCGGCAAGCAGGAACAGCCACCGCTTCGGCGCCCCCGACAACCCCACGACACCGAACACGGTCACGGTCAGCACCATCAGCGTGCCCAGGTCGGGTTGGGCCAGGATCAGCAGGGCCGGTACGGCCGCGATCGCGAGCGCCGGCACCACGTCGACGGCATTGACGCTCTGGCGCAGATGCGCCTCGGAGCGCTCCGCGAGCACGAAGGCCATGCCGAGCACCACCCCGAACTTCGCCAGCTCGGCCGGCTGCAGCGACAACCCGCCGATCAGCAGCCACGAGTGGGACCCGTTGATGGTGGCACCGACACCGGGGACGAACACCAGCGCCAGGCCGACCACCGAGGCGGCGTACAGCACCGGCGCCCACAGCCGTAGCCAGCGGTGGTCGGTGGCGGCGACGACTGCGGCCAGCACCACCCCGATGCCGGCATTGGTGGCCTGCTTGCGCAGGTAGGCTGCGTCGTCGCCGCCGGTGAGGTCGACCCGGTGCAGCGTGGCCGACCAGACGAGCAACCCGCCGAGGACCAACAACGCCGCAACGGTGGCGAGCAGCAACCAGTCCAGCCGCGGCCACGACGTGTGAGCCGAACGAGCCGGCCCGCTGCCCACGCGACGGGCCGGGCGCAGCGGCACCGACACCGTCATCCCGGCCCCCGGCTGGACGGCCGAGCCGCGGCCTGGCCGGAGGTACCCGCCGCGGCGATCACGGGCGGCTCGATGAGGCCGCGCGCGTCGACGCTCGGCAGCCTGGTGGGCGGGGTCGTACCCGGGATGAGCGATTCCGCGGGTCGCACCTTCTCCCCGTCGATGCCGTACAGGGCCTCCCAGATGCGGCGCATCGAGTCACCCGACGTGCCCGAGCCCGTCCCGCCTTGCTCCACCATCATCACCACGACGTAGTCCTTGGTGTAGGTGGACAGCCACGACGTCGTCTGCTTGCCATAGACCTCGGCGGTGCCGGTCTTGCCCCGGATCGGCACCTTGTTGAGCGGGAAGCCGCCCATCTTCCACGCCAGCGTGCCGTCGACGGGCGTCCCCTGCAGCGCAGTGTCGACATAGTCGACGACTCGCCGGGGGAACGGCAGCCGCGCCCGCACCTTCGGCTTGATCGTGCGGATCACCTCGCCGGACGGGCTCAACAGCGCCTTGCCGACACGCGGCTCCCACAGCGTCCCGCCGTTGGCGATCGCGGCGTACCCGGTGGCCAGCTGCAGCGGGGTGATGATCGTGTCGCCTTGGCCGATCACGAAGTTGACCGCGTCGCCGGCGCGGAAGTCGTAACCGTCGATGCAGAACTCCCGCGCAAACACGTGCAGGAAGTCGCTGCCAGGCTCCTTGCCGACCTCGCAGTAGTAGTCCTTGTTGTCCTTCCAGTACTGCATCTTCCAGCGCCGGTCGGCGATGCGACCGCTGGCCTCTCCCGGCAGGTCGACGCCGGTCTCGTGGCCGAAGCCGGCCGACTTGGCGCCCTCGACCAGCGGGTCGCGGGTCTTGACCGTCGCGTCGTCGCCGCCCGCCTTGACCCAGAAGTCGTAGCCGAGGCGGTAGAAGAACGTGTTGCACGAGACCTGCATGGCGCGGTCGAAGCCGATGTAGCCGTACGCGCCGGACTCGAAGTTCTTGTACGCCCGGTTGCCGACGGTGAACGACGACGTGCAGTTCAGCCGGGTGGCCGGGGAGTAGCCGTTGGACAGCGCACCCATCGCCATGAACGGCTTGAACGTCGAGCCCGGCGCCAACTGTGCCTGCGTCGGGCGTGACAGCAACGGCTCGGCGGCCCGCTCGGAGTAGAGCCGGGACAGCTGGTCGTCGCTGATGCCGCCCACCCACACCTGCGGGTCGTAGGTGGGGTAGCTGGCCATCGCCACAATGCTTCCGTTGCCGGGGTCGAGCACGACCGCGGCGCCGGACGTCGCCTCGTAGCGGCGTCCCGTGACCTCGTCGACGGTCTGCCGGGCACCCATGATGGACGTCTTGAGCTCCCGCTCGACGACCGCCTGGACCCGGGCGTCGATGCTGGTCACAAGGGTGGCACCGGCCCTCGGCCGCCGGTTGCGGTCGGCGCCGAGGACACGGCCCTGGGAGTCCACGGCCATCCCGTCCGAGCCCGGCACGCCGCGCAGCCACTTGTCGTACTGCTTCTCGACTCCGGCGCGGCCGACCTGCGACTGCGAGGTGACCGTACGGTCGCCGTCGCGGCGCGCCTGCTCGTACTCGTCGGCTGTGGCGGGCGAGAGATAGCCGAGCACGTGCGCGGCGTTGATACCGAACGGGGCGGGATAGTCGCGCACCGCCTGCTGCTCGGCGAGGACGGCGGGGAAGTCCTCCCGCCGCTCTTGGATGTCCACCGCCACCCGCTCGTCGATGTCCTTGGCGACCGGGACCGGCTGGTAGGGCGAGCCGTTCCAGCAGCGCGGCGGCGGCTGCGCCCCCTCGGCCCCGCACAGCAGCAGCCGGTCGCGGATGTCGCGGTAGGGCTCGTCGACCAGTGCCGCCACCCGGCGCAGCAGCCGGTCCTGCTGGTGTTCGCGCAGCCGGGCGAGCAGGGTGCGGTCGACGCTCACCACCCACGACTGCCGGCTGGCGGCCATCGGACGACCCATCGCGTCCACGATCAGGCCGCGTTGCGGCTGCACGACGACGTCGCGGACGGCATTCTCGGCGGCCTGCGCCTGGTAGGCGTCACCGCTCGCCACCTGCAGGTACCACAGCCGCCCCAGCAGCGTGGCCATCAGCGCGATGACCAGGACCTGGATGACGACGAGGCGGGTGCGCGACAGGTCGTACGCGGGCGATCCGGTCGCCCGCGGGGTGCCAGCGGTCACCGGGTCACCACCGCACAGGCGTCGGATCGAGCGTGCGCATGATCAGCATCGCCAGTGGCACCACCAGCGGGGTGATCGCCACGTCGTACAGCAGCGCGACCGGGAGCACCTCCAGGGCCTCGGCCACGCTGACCCCGGGCTCGGCGAGCACCAGCCCGGTCAGCGCGTAGACCGACGTGGCCACCAGCGAGGCGACCGCCACGGTGATCAAGGTGGCGAAGGCCGACTGCTTGGCATCGCTGCGGGCCTGCCCGGCCAGCCAACCCGCCAGCGCCAGGCCCAGGGCCCACCGCCCGGCGACAC
>JACCVL010000020.1 GCA_013698185.1 Nocardioidaceae bacterium | reverse complement strand
CGGCGGGGTCGTCGGCGCCCTGCCCGCCCTGGCCGGAGGCCGGGGGGTCGGCCGCCCCTGCCCCCCACCCGACGACCGCTGCGGCCACCACGGCCAGCAGCACGGTGGCAACAATCAGTCCGCCCCTGCGACCCGACAGGGGCACAGGGGCGGACAGGTGGCTCACCTGTCGATCGTAGGCAGGTCGGTGAACCTCAGCCGATGCGTCGCATGGCGGCGATCGGCATGGAGTCGACCGACGTCACGTTCACCGGTGCGCTCGGGTTGGCTGCGTGGACGAGCTGGCCGTTGCCGGCGTAGATCCCGACGTGGCTGATCGGTGAGTAGTAGAACACCAGGTCACCGGGCTGCAGCGACTCCCGCGTGACCGGGACTCCCATCGTCGACTGCATCGCAGCCGAGTGGGGCAGCGAGACGCCGGCCGCGGCCCAGGAGTACATCGTGAGCCCTGAGCAGTCGAAGGCGTCCGGGCCCTGAGCCGCCCAGACGTAGGCATCGCCGACCTGGGCCAGCGCGGTGCTGACAGCGCCGCCGACCTCGCCGCTGGGGGCAGGCGCCGGCTCCGGGGTTGCCGGCTCCGGAGTCGCCGGCTCCGGCGCCTCGGTGGTCGCGCCACGGTTCCCGTCGCGACTGACCTGGCTCTCGGCCCCGGCGATGATCCGATCCTCACGGGCGGCTTCCTGCTCCGCTTCTCGGGCCGCGATCCGTTCGGCGCGAGCCTCCTGGCGGGCCTCACGCTCCGCGATGCGTTGGGCGCGCTCTTCCTCCAGCTGCGCAAGCAGCTCCTCGGCGGCATTCGCCTTCTCGTCGGTGGTGGCCTTCTCCTCCGCCGCCTGCCGCTTGGCCGCAGAGATGTCCGCCAGCTGGGCCCGCGCCTGCTGCACACGCAGATCCAGCTGGGCCTGGGCGTTCTCGAACGACGTCAGCAGGTCGGCAGTGTGGTCGGAGTAGGACCGCATGGCGACCATCGAGGCGATGAACGCGTCGGGGTCTTCGCTGCCCAGCATGCGGGCGGTCGTGTCGACGCCGCCCGTGCTGTCCACCTGGGCCAGGACGAGCTGTTCGACTTGGACCCGGAGGTCCTCGGTCTCGCTGCGCTGCTCCCGCACGTCGGCGCGGACGGAGGCCAGGTCGGTCCGCGCCACGGCGACCTGCTCGTTGATGGTGTTGTAGCGCTCGATCGCCTGCTCAGCCTCGTGGTAGAGCCGCTCGACGCGGTCGGAGACCTCGGCAATCGTGGGGTCCGGTTCGGCACTCGCCGAAGGCGCTACCACCCCTGCCACCAGGACGGCGGCACCCAAGCCTGCCGTCAGTCGGAGCGCGCGCGACGTGTGGCCGGTCACCATGCTCAACCGGGCTCCTTCTCGTTGTCGACGCCGTCCGCGCAACCGTGCCCCGACCGTCACCGGCCCACACTGCGTGTTGCTGCGATGCCAGGCGGGAGACTCCCCCACTCACCTGGACAACGACGCGGCGCCTGAGCCGACGACACCCATCGGCTGGTACAGACACCTTCAGCCTCGCACCGTACAGACAAGGCACCCGTGCGGGCAAACCTGGTCAAGTGTGTTGTGCGCCACCACCGGGCGAGCAGGTCATCGCGGGCGGTCGTCGGCCGCACCCGAATCGGCCGGCGCGCTGCCAGGCGGTCGATCGTCGACTGCTCGAACCAGCCGCAGCGGCGGGACAAGGCCGGCGCCGGCCAGAGCGTCCAGGGCCGACATCTCGTCGGCGTCGAGCTCGAGCCGCCTGCGGGGCGGGCCCAGCAGGACGGTGACCACGCAGTCCGCGCAGGACGGACCCCGGGCGGCACAGCCGTCGCAATCGACCGTCAACGACTCGGCGGCGCCGGGGTGGGGGTCGTGGGGCATGACATCGACCATGACGGTCCCTTCTCGACAGCGCGGACCGAGCGGTCCGCGGACCCGCCTCACGGGTCTGCACAGACGTTAGGCACCGGCACCGACAGTCCGCTCAGCCGCCGTCCGCGCTGCTCCGCGCAATGCTCTCGATGGCGTCGGCGCGGCCACACCACCGGCACGTCACGCTGGCCACCTGCTCATCCTCGACACGGACCTCCTCCACCGAAGGCTCACCCGCCAAGGTGACGTGCCAGAACTCGTGGGTGCGGCGCGTACGCACCACGTCGAAGCGGGTGAGGTTGCCGCATCCACTGCACCGCCAACGCTCGTTGGGCGACGGCAGGCTGACACCGGTGCGCTGGGTCATGGCGAGCCAGGCTACGCCGGACTGTCAGACCTCGGCCGACGCCCGCGTGGCGTGACGCCGACCGTCGGTGCTCGCGTCTAACGTCCGCGACATGACAGCAGGCCTGGTGACACCGGTGCAGGCGAGCTTCGACGAGCTCGGCCGGGCGCTGCGGGACATCCCGTTCTGTGTCGTCGACCTCGAGACCACCGGCGGCTCGGCCGCGGCCGGCGCTCAGATCACCGAGGTCGGTGCCGTCAAGGTGCGCGGCGGTGAGCTGCTGGGAGAGTTCCAGAGCCTGGTGAACCCCACGACACCGATCCCGGCTTTCATCGCCGTCCTCACCGGCATCACCGACCAGATGGTGGTCGGCTCGCCGCGCATCGACACGGTGCTGCCCGCCCTCCTCGAGTTCGCCCGAGGCTGCGTGCTGGTGGCCCACAACGCCCCGTTCGACGTCGGCTTCCTGCGCCACGCCGCCGGCACGATGAGTCTGGCGTGGCCCACCTTCGAGGTCGTGGACACCGCCACGCTGGCCCGTCGCGTCGTCACCCGCGACGAGGCACCCAACTGCAAGCTGGCAACGCTGGCGCGGGTCTTTCGCGCCCGCACCCAGCCGACCCACCGCGCCCTCGACGACGCCAAGGCGACCGTCGACGTCCTGCACGGCATGATCGAGCGCCTCGGCGGACTGGGCGTGCACACCCTCGAGGAGCTGTCCAGCTTCTCGAGCCGGGTCAGCATCGCCCAGCGCCGCAAACGTCACCTCGCCGAGCCGCTGCCGCATGCGGCGGGTGTCTATCTCTTCCGCGGACCCAAGGACGAGATTCTCTATGTCGGCACGTCCAAGGACCTGCGCACCCGCGTACGCCGCTACTTCACCGCCGGCGAGACCCGCAGCCGGATGGGTGAGATGGTCGGGCTGGCGGAGCGGGTCGAGGCGATCGAGTGCGCCACGGCGCTCGAGGCAGAGGTCCGCGAGCTGCGTCTGATCGCCCGGCACAAGCCGCGGTACAACCGCCGCTCACGCCACCCGGAGCGCGCACAGTGGATCAAGCTGACCGTCGAGCCCTGGCCGCGGCTGTCCATCGTGCGCCAGGTGCTCGACGACGATGCTGACTACGCCGGACCGTTCGGCTCCCGGCAGGCCGCCGAGCGGGCCCTGGCGGCGCTGCATGAGACGTTCGGCATCCGCCAGTGCTCCGGCCGCCTGCCGCGCCGTCCGAGTCGCAGCCCCTGCATGCTGGCCGAGATGGGGCGCTGCCTGTCGCCGTGCGACGGCGGCGCCGACCCGCAGACGTACGCCGACGAGGTCGACCGGGTACGGACCGTGCTGGTCACCGGACCCGAAGCGGTCCGAGAGCATCTGGCCAGCACGATGGCGACGCTGGCCGGCCAGGAGCGCTACGAGGACGCCGCCACCCACCGCGACCGTCTCGGCGCCCTGGTGCGGGGCACCGCTCGTAGCCAGCGGCTCAGCGGGTTCACGGGCTGCGCCGAGCTGGTCGGCGCCCGGCGTGGTGACGACGGGCGCTGGCAGGTGCACGTGGTCCGCCACGGTCGCCTGGTCGCCGCAGGTGTGATGCCCGCCGAGGTCAGCGCCCGTGAATGGGTGCGGACGCTCCGCGCCGGGGCCGAGACCGTGGTGCCCGGCCCGGGTCCAGCGCCGGCGACCACACCGCAGGAGTCCGAGCTGGTGCTGCGCTGGCTCGAGACCGACGGCGTCCGGCTGGTGTACGTCGACGGGGACTGGACCTGCCCGGTCGGTGGTGCTCGGCGGTTGCTGCCCTTGCTCGACGGGGCAACAGGCGCCCGCAGCTCGGTGGTGCCGTTCGACGAGCCGAGCCGACGCTAGGCTCCGCGCATGATCACCGCGATCGTCTTCGTCAAGGCCGACGTGGCCCGTATCCCCGAGGTGGCCGAGCAGATCGCCGACCTCGACGGCGTGAGTGAGGTCTACTCCGTCACCGGGCACATCGACCTGATCGCCATGGTGCGGGTGCGTACACATGACGATGTCGCGAGTGTCGTCGCCGACCGGCTGAACAAGGTGCCGGGCGTGCAGTCGACCGAGACCCACATCGCGTTCCGGACCTACAGCCAGCACGACCTGGAGGCGGCGTTCAGTCTCGGCACGCAGGCCTGACCGAGCCCGTCGGCTGTCGTGGCCGAGGCACCGCGCCGCCCAACCGCCGACAAGCATCGGCATTGCTCGGGGCGCAGCACTGCATGATCCGCCGCCTGGAGGTGCAGCGCGCAAACCGCCGAAGCGGAGGCTCAGGCCCCCGCGGTGGTCGCCGCGACCCACGCCGCCAGCACCCGGGCGGCAGCACCGGAGTCGATGGACTCGACAGCGGCTGACAGACCACTGGCCAGCCGCGACTCCAGCGAGCCACCCGCGCCGGCGAAGGTGGCGATGCCCGCGGCGGCGTTCAGCACCACCGCATCGCGTACCGGACCCGCCTCACCGGCCAGCACCCGCCGGAACACCTCGGCGTTGACGTCGGGCGCTCCCCCGAGCAGGGACTCGCTCGGCGAGCGCTGGATCCCGATGTCGCGCGGGTCGAACCGCACCTGCTCGACCTCGGCGCCGGGCCGCGCCATCCACACCGTCGAGGTTGTCGTGATGGTCAGCTCGTCGAGCCCGTCGTCACCGTGGAACACCAGCGCGTCGACCCCTCGGCGCGAGAGCACACCCGCGAGCACCGGCGCCATCGCCGGGTCGGCCACCCCCACCGCCTGCGCCGCTGGACGAGCCGGATTGGTGAGCGGCCCAAGGAAGTTGAACGTGGTGGCGATGCCGAGCTCGCGGCGAGGCACCGCGGCGTGCCGCAACGAAGAGTGGAAGACCGGCGCGAAGCAGAACGTGATCCCGACCTCGGCCGCGACCTCTGCCACCCGTGCGGGCGTCAAGTCCAGCGAGACGCCGAGGGCCTCGAGCACATCGGCGGCCCCTGACGACGATGATGCCGCGCGGTTGCCGTGTTTGACCACGCGCGCACCTGTGCCGGCAGTGACGACGGCAGCCATCGTGGAGATGTTGACGGTCATGGCCCGGTCGCCACCGGTCCCGACGATGTCGACGCACCGACCCAACACGTCCATCGGGGCGGCGTGCTCGTACATGGTCCGCACCAGACCCTCGACCTCGTCGACGGTCTCACCCTTGGCCCGCAGCGCCACGGCAAATCCCGCGATCTGGGCGGGTGAGGCGTTGCCGGCCAGCACCTCACCCATCACCCATGCGGTCTGCGTCGCGTCGAGGTCGTGGCCGCTGACGAGTGCGGACAGCACCTCCGGCCACGTGTTCGTGCTCATCGGGCCGGGGCAGCTGTGCCGGCCGTGCCGGCGGTCCCGCTCAACAGGGCTCGGATCATCTCGTTGACGACCTCGGCGAGCCGCAACGGGTCGATGGGGTGCGGAACCGCGGCGTCGGCCCGCGACCAGGTGGCGAGCCACGCGTCCTGCGGCCGGCCGGTGATCACCAGGATCGGCGGGCAGCGGTAGATCTCGTCCTTGAGCTGGCGAGCGATACCCATCCCACCCGCCGGCACGGCCTCGCCGTCGAGGATGACCAGGTCGACGCCACCAGCGTCCATCGCGCGGATGACGGCGGGCTCGGTGGCGCACTGGAGGTAGTCCAGCTCAGGCAGGTCGGGGTGCGGGCGCCGACCGAGCGCCAGCAGAACGGCCTCGCGGGTGTCGACGTCGTCGCTGTAGACGAGCGTTCGCAGCCGGCGGTCGGACGCGGCGGGGTCACTCACCCCGCGATGCTATCGGGGCTGGCCGCTCGAGTGCGGCGAGGAGGGTCCATCGGCCACCGGGCCGTTACTGCGGCCACCGGCGTCCCGCTCCAGGCGGTCCAGGCGGTCCAGGCGCCGGTCCTCACGCACCGCCTCGCGCTGCGAGCTGCGCACCCACTGCACGAACAGCACCGCGAAGAACAGCAACCCGACCAGATCGCCGGTCGCCCACAGCAGGGCCCCCGCGAGCTCCTGGTCGGCAGCCACGCTCGGTGGCCAGTCCCGCCCGAGCGCGAGGTAGTAGTCGCCGGCGATGAGCGTCGTCGCCCCCATGATGGCGACGCCGAGGAAGGCGTGGAACGGCAGCGAGGCGAACGTCGTCAGCACCCGGAAGCCGTACGGCACCCGCCCCGGCACGGGGTCCAGCCCCACCAGCGGCCAGAAGAACAGCGACCCCACCAGCAGCAAGTGCGCATGCGTCAGCTCATGGAGAACCGCGGAGCCCAGCGTCGCCTCGTACCAGCCGGAGAAGTACAGCGCCCACGGGCTGACCACGAAGACGCCGAAGGCCACCGGCGGGAAGCTCAACACCCGGGCCGGGGCGCTGTGCAGGAGGGCCAGCAGCCACCGCCTCGGTCGGGCCGGCAGCGTACGCAGCCAGAGCGTCACAGGCGCGCCGAGGGCGAGGAACAGCGGAGCCACCATCGTCAGCACCATGTGCTGGACCATGTGCACGCTCAGCAGCGTCCGGTCGTACGCCGCCAGCGGGGACAGCAGCGCCAGCGCGATGAACCCGCAGCCGCCGAGAAGGAAGGCGGCCGACCGCCAGTACGACCAGCGGTCGCCGCGCCGGCGCAACCCCCGGGCCGGCAGCGCGTACGCGAGCACCACAGCCGCCAGAACCAGCAGCGGCACCAGCTCGAGGCGCCACTCGCTGACCAGCGCCGCGACGCTGATCGGCGGCACCTCGGCGGGGTCGCCGTGGGCCAGCACGGGCGAAGGGTCGGGCACCTCGCCAGCCTAAGCGCCGACTCGCGGGGGTCGAGGTGCCCCGCAGGGCCGCCGGGTCCCATAATGACTGCGTGGCGACCACGACGGCAGTCCCGACCTCGCGCCTGCACGGCCAGTACAACCGGCCCAGCATGGTCAGTGTCGGCACCATCGTGTGGCTGTCGAGCGAGCTGATGTTCTTCGCGGCACTGTTCGCTGCCTACTTCACCATCCGTAACGTCACCGGTGGACTGTGGGAGCAGGAGACGCAGCTGCTGAACGTGCCGTTCTCCACTGCCAACACGACGATCCTGGTGTTGAGCTCGGTCACCTGCCAGCTGGGTGTCTTCGCCGCCGAGCGGGGGCGCGTCGGACGCAGCGGCGGGGTGCTCAAGTGGTCGGCGTGGGGCATGCGCGAGTGGTTCGTCCTGACCTACCTCATGGGCGCGGTGTTCGTCGCCGGCCAGGGTCTGGAGTACGCCGAGCTGGTCCGCGAGAACGTCACGATCTCGTCCTCGTCGTACGGTTCGGTGTTCTATCTCACCACGGGCTTCCACGGCCTCCACGTCGTCGGGGGGCTGATCGCGTTTCTGCTGGTCATCGGGCGGACATTCATCGCCCGACGGTTCACCCACGAACAGGCAGTCAGTGCCATCGTGGTCTCGTACTACTGGCACTTCGTCGACGTCGTGTGGATCGCGCTGTTCGCGACGATCTACCTGATCCAATGACGGCCCTCGCCCGCCGCGGGCCATGAGCTGATGCAGTCACGAGGAGGAGCTCGAGCCGTGCGAGCACTGTCGACCCACCGGCGGCACCCGCTTGCCGGCGTGCTGGTCCTGCTGCTGGGACTCGTCGCCGTCGGTGGCCTGTACTCCGCACTGGCCCCCAGGACCGCTCAGGCCGACTCCGCCGGCGCGGACGCCGAGCTGGTCGCCGCGGGCCGCGAGCTCTATCTGGTGGGCTGCGCCTCGTGCCACGGCTTGAACGGGCAGGGGATCTTGCAGTCCAAGAGCGGTCAGTACGGCCCGTCGCTGATCGGCGTCGGCGCGGCAGCCGTCGACTTCCAGGTCGGCACCGGTCGCATGCCGATGGCGAGCAACAGCCAGCAGGCGCCGCGCAAGGAGCCGTTCTACGACGACGCCGAGACCGAGCAGCTGGCGGCGTTCGTGGCCACCGAGTTCGGTCCCGGTCCGGCGATCCCGGGCTCGGAGTACTACGACATCGCCGACGTCTCCGAGGAGGAGGTGACCCGCGGCGGGGAGTTCTTCCTCACCAACTGCACGGCCTGCCACAACGCCGTCGGCATCGGTGGCGCGCTCGGTGGCGGCCGTTACGCGCCCTCGCTGGAAGGGGTCGAGGGGGTGCACTTCGCCGAGGCGATGATCACCGGCCCGCAGTCGATGCCGGTGTTCAGTGACGCCGTGATCTCCCCCGAGGACAAGCGCAACATCTACGCCTACCTCAACGAGGTGCAGACCCAACCGGCCAGTGGCGGGTTCGCTCTCGGCGGGGTGGGGCCGGTCGGCGAGGGCCTCGCCGGCTGGGTGGCCGGGATCGGCTCGCTGGTCGTCTTCGCGGTGTGGATCGGTAAGCACTCGGTGAGGGCGAGGAAGCCATGAGCCACGACGAGCACCGTACGGGCGAGGGAGCAACCGAGGGTGGCACCGGCAGCCACCCCGTCGGAGGCGCTGCGAGCGTGCCTGCCAAGCCGGTGCACGACGGGCACCGGGTGGAGCTGCGCGTCGGCGACCCCGTGGCCGACCCCGGCCTCGGGACCCACGAGCCCCGGCCCACCGACATCGACCCCGCCGCCGAGAAGCGCGCCGAGCGGCAGATCTCGCTGCTGTTCGCCATCTCCGCCCTGCTCACCTTGGGCTTCTGCGTCGCCTACTTCGCCATCCCCCGAGACACGGAGTTTGCCGGGACGAACGCACTCAACCTGACGCTGGGAGTCACGCTCGGGCTGGCCCTGCTCCTGATCGGTATCGGTGCCATCCAGTGGGCCAAGACGTTGATGGACGACCACGAGATGGTCGAGATGCGGCATGGCTCCAGCTCGTCGGCGGAAGACCGGGCCGAGGCGCTGGCAGCCTTCGAGCAGGGCGCGGACGAGTCCGGCTTCGGCCGGCGCTCAATGCTTCGCGGCACCCTGCTGACCTCGCTCGGGGTGCTCGGCCTGCCCGCCGTCGTGCTGCTTGCCGATCTCGGCCCGCTCCCCGGGGACGACCCCAGGAAGACCGTCTGGGCCAAGGGCGTGCACGTCGTCAACGACGTCGACGGCAAGAAGCTGCGACTGGACGACATCCAGTTCGGCCAGCTGGTCAACGGCCAGCCGGGCGTGTTCTTCGAGACCGAGGACGGCGAGCCGCTGTACGAGGGCACCGAGCTGCTCAATGCCAAGGCCAAGGCCTCGGTGGTGCTCGTCCGCATGGTGCCCGACGAGATCGTCAACGCGGGCAGCGCCGCGAAGGGTGTCGAGGGCGTCTTGTGCTTCAGCAAGATCTGCCCGCACCTGGGCTGCCCGATCTCGCTGTGGGAGCAGCAGACGAAGAACCTGATCTGCCCGTGCCACCAGTCGACGTTCGACCTGGCCGATGGCGGCAGTGTCGTGTTCGGCCCCGCCAAGCGCGCGGTGGCGCAGCTCGAGCTCGGGCTCGACGAGGAGGGCTACCTCATCGCGATGGGCGACTTCCCCGAGCCGGTCGGCCCCAGCTTTCCTGAGTTCTACCAGGACTGACGGATCGACATGACGAGCGTATTCTGGAACCAGTCCGGATCGTACGACTGAGGTGGGAGACCGATGAGCACGCGGATCGAGACTGAAGGCTCGTCCACGGCGTCCACCAAGCGGTCGTACGGTCCGCTCGCTGGGCCGACGCGGTGGATCGACGACCGGATCGGACTGGCCGGGCTGGCCAAGAAGCAGATGCGCAAGGTCTTCCCTGAGCACTGGTCGTTCATGCTCGGCGAGATCGCCCTGTACAGCTTCGTCGTGCTCCTTCTGTCGGGCGTCTTCCTGTCGTTGTGGTTCGACCCGAGCATGGTCGAGGTCGAGTACCAGGGCGCCTACGCCCCGTGGCGCGGGGTTCACATGTCAACGGCGTACGCCTCCTCGCTGGACCTGTCGTTCGAGGTGCGCGGCGGGCTGCTGATGCGTCAGATCCACCACTGGGCGGCGACGCTGTTCCTGGCCGCGATGCTCGTGCACATGCTCCGGGTCTTCTTCACCGGCGCCTACCGCAAGCCGCGCGAGACCAACTGGCTGGTCGGTCTCGCACTCCTCCAGCTCGGCATCGTCGAGGGCTTCGCGGGCTACTCGCTGCCCGACGACCTGCTGTCCGGCACGGGCCTGCGCATCGCCGAAGGGCTGATGCGCTCGATCCCGGTCGTCGGCACCTACATCTCGTTCTTCGTGTTCGGCGGGGAGTTCCCCGGGTCGGACTTCATCCCGCGGATCTACGTCGCGCACGTGCTGTTGATCCCCGGCATCCTGCTGGGCCTCATCACGTTCCACATGCTGCTACTGGTCTACAACAAGCACACCCAGTGGCCCGGGCCTGGTCGCACCAACGACAACGTCGTCGGCTACCCCTTGCTGCCGGTCTACATGGCCAAGGCGGGCGGCTTCTTCTTCGTCGTGTTCGGCGTCACCGCGCTCATGGGGGCGCTGTTTCAGATCAACCCGGTCTGGGCCTTCGGTCCGTACGACCCGTCCAAGGTGACGGCCGGCTCGCAACCCGACTGGTACATGGGCTGGCTCGACGGTGCCCTGCGGATGATGCCGGCGCTGGAGTTCACCGTCTTCGACTGGACGTTCTCCCTGAACGTGTTCCTGCCCGGCGTGGCGCTCATGGGCTTGCTGTTCGGCGTGCTGGCGGCATACCCGTTCGTCGAGCAGTGGGTGACCGGCGACAAGCGCGAGCACCACCTGTTGCAGCGCCCGCGCAATGCGCCAACGCGTACCGCCTTCGGTGTCGCCGGCATCACGGCGTACGGGCTGCTGTGGATCTCCGGCGGCAACGACATCATCGCCACGACGTTCGGCGTGGACTTTTACACCATCACGCGGACGCTGCGGATCCTGATCTTCGTGGCGCCGGTGCTGGCGTTCATCGTGACCAAACGCATCTGCATCGGCCTTCAGCGTCAGAGCGCCGAGACCGTCCTGCACGGGCGCGAGTCCGGAATCATCATGCGGTCCCCAGACGGTGCCTACAGCGAGCGGCACGTACCCCTCGCCCCGGAGGCGGCCTACGCGCTCACGGCACACGACCGTCCCGACGTGGCCGCGCTGCCACCTGCGACGGACCACAACGGGGTGGCAGCACCCCACAACCGGGTGCAGCATGCGCGGGCGCGGTTGTCGCGCTTCTGGTATGCCGACGACAGGCAGAAGCCCACGGCGGACGAGCTGGAGCAGGCGCACGCCCACGGCCACGACGACGAGCCGGCGCCGGAGCTGGACTCTGCGCAGGAGTTCCAGGGCGTCAACGAGCTGGGCCTCCCCCGTCGCCACTGACCCCCGACCGAGGCCGCGATCCGCGGGTTTTGGTCGCCCGATCCGCGGATTATGGTCGCCCGATCCCCGCGACAGTCAGCTTTCCTCGCGCTGGTCCACTGCTCAGAGCACCGGGGCGCGTCGGACGACCCCGACACCTCAGGACGGCCCCAAGCCCGTACACATGAGCTCTCGCGATCAGGCCGCGCACCGGCGGCGGCGCCGGGAGGGCCCGGTACCAGAATCCGCGGATCGGTGCACCAGAATCCGCGGAGCATGCGACCAAAACCCGCGGATCGCGGGGGTGGGGGCGGCGGTCAGGGTCAGGTAAGAGCCGAGCCGGATCTGTAGTCGGCCCAGCTCATGTCCCAGTCGGTCCAGCCGTTGCCCTCTTCGAGCGGTCGGTCGCTGCCGACCACCCGGACGACGTCGCCGCGGTTGGTCATGCCGAACAACCAGGCGGCGTCGGCGGTGCTCATGCCCACACAACCATGGCTGACGTTCGCATTGCCCTGCGAGCCCACCGACCACGGCGCCGCATGCAGGAACTCACCCGAGTAGGTGACCCGCATCGCGTACTCGACGTTGGCGATGTTGTAGTACTCCGGGTCGCTGGTCGAGATGCCCGTCGTGGCGGCATCCATCCGCTTGGACTCGAACTTCTCCATGATGACCTTCGTGCCCGCCCGCGTCTCGAAGCCGGGCTTGCCGCCGGACACCGCGATGGTACGACCCGTGGACCCATTGATGCTGACCCGCATCTGCTGGGTCTGCACATTGACCGTGCTGACGATGCGGTCGCCGACGTCGAACGACACGTGCCTGCTCTCCTGGCCGTAGATACCGTTGCCGGCGTCCACCGAGTCGATGTCGATGTCGACGTCGACATCGGCTCCGGCAGGCCAGAACGACCGGGGGCGGTAGTGCACCTCATTCGCCGACAGCCAGTGCCAGGTTCCCCGCACCTGCGGCTTGGATGTCACCGAAAGGCGCCTCTCGATGGCAGCCCGGTCCTTGACCGGCACGTCGAAGGTCACCACGACAGGCATCCCGACCCCGACGGTCTCGCCCTGCAGCGGGGCGACGCTGGGGTACGTCTGCTCGTCGAGGGTCAGGTTGTCGGTGCTGAAGTGGCTCCGGACCGTACGGCTCGCACCGTCGCTGTCGCGGCCGGTGCTCAGCACCGTGTAGGTCAGACCAGGCTGGAGCGTGTCCTGCAACGTCCATTCACCGCGGGCGGCGTTCATCGTGCCGCGGACAACCGAGGCGTTGGCGCCGCGCCCGTGCTGGACCACGACACGTTGCAGGGTCCCGGTCGAGGCGCTCACACGCACGTCGCTGTCGACCGCGATCTGCTGGGTCGTCCCGCCAGGCGCGTCGATAGCGACCGCGAAGGGCGTAACCTTCGGTGCGGCCGGTGCGGCGCTCTCACTCGCGTCCTGACCGGTGCTCGCCTCGGGGTCGGAAGCGTCGGCACCGGTGGTGCCGCTGGCGCCAGAGGTGCACGCCCCCAGGACCACGGACAGCGAGAAGGCCGCCCCGAGCCCAGTGACCAGACGAGACGGCTTGGTACTGGGCACAGCGAACCTCCAGATCTGGCGACGGAAGATGTAGCGTAACCCGGCCAGGGGGCCAGATCGTAGTTACAGCACCATGTCGCGCGTCACGCCGAACGCCCCTGGACAGCGCCAGCCAGGCTCAGTGGGCGTGGAAACCGCGGTAGTACTCGTACACGAAGCCGACCAACGCGATCGCACCGGCACCGACCCCGATGATGAACAACCACCAGCCGAAGACGACCCCGATGACCATCGTCGACAACGACAGCGCTGTGAACAGCGGCCACCAGCTGTACGGCGGGAAGAAGCCCAGCTCGCCTGCGCCGTCGACGACCTCGGCCTCACCGCGGTCTTCTGGTCTGGCATCGATCTGCTTGGCCACGACCGACAGGTAGAAGGCGACCAGCAGCCCCAGCAGGGTCGTCATCACCAGCGCGCTGGTGCCCGTCGGGTCACCCGAGGCGAACCAGTAGATCGGCGCGACGACGCCGAAAAAGACCGCGACCAGACCCATCACCCCGGACTCGACCCTCACCGGTCGCGCTCCTCGCCGTGCCGCATGCTCTCGCGCAGATGTCCACTGCGTCCGTCGACATCCGGGCCGTCCCATCCGTCCTCGTCGTCGTCGAGCATGTCGTTCTCGGCGAGCTCCAGGGCCGCCACCTCAGGGTGATGCAGGTCGAAGGCCGGGGACTCCGAGCGGATGCGCGGCAGCCGGTGGAAGTTATGCCGAGGAGGCGGTGACGACGTCGCCCACTCCAGCGACCGGCCCCAACCCCACGGGTCGTCGGTCTCCACCAGCGGCGCGTTGCGTGACTTCCACACGTTCCAGAAGAACGGCAGCATGGAGGCACCCAGGATGAACGACCCGATCGTGGAGACCTCGTTGAGGGTGGTGAAGCCGTCGTTGACCTCGTAGTCGGCGTAGCGGCGCGGCATGCCTTCGACGCCCAGCCAGTGCTGCACCAGGAACGTCATGTGGAAGCCGGTGAACAGCATCCAGAAGTGGATCTTGCCCAAGGTCTCGTCGAGCATCCGGCCGGTGAACTTGGGCCACCAGAAGTAGAAGCCAGCGAACATCGCGAACACCACGGTGCCGAAGACGACGTAGTGGAAGTGCGCCACCACGAAGTAGCTGTCCGAGACCGCGAAGTCCAGCGGCGGGGACGCGAGGATGACACCGGTCAAGCCACCGAACAGGAACGTGACCAGGAAGCCGAGCGACCACAGCATGGGCGTGTCGAGGGTGATGGAGCCGCCCCACATGGTGCCGATCCAGTTGAAGAACTTCACCCCGGTGGGCACCGCGATGAGGAAGGTCATGAACGAGAAGAACGGGCGGTCGATGGCGCCGGAGGTGAACATGTGGTGTGCCCAGACCGCCAC
>JACCVL010000004.1 GCA_013698185.1 Nocardioidaceae bacterium | reverse complement strand
GGGCAGCGCGGTCGTCCTCACCGCTCATGCTGGCGGATGCGGGTGGCGGCATCGACCAGCACCTCGGCGAGCCAGCCACCGTACGACCGGTCGACGCAGATCAGGTACGAGCGCTCGCCGGCCATGTCGTCGCGCACCAGGTCGCACATAACGCCCGCGACCGAGCCGGAGAACGCGGCGAGATCGGGGGTCATGTCGTCGCTCAGGTCGACGTTGCACAGCCCCGCGAGCAGCCGGGCCGACAGCGCGCCGGCGACCCGCAGCAGCGCGCGGCCGTGGGTGAGGTCGACGACGGTGGCGACGGGGTCGGCGGGCAGCTCCCCCCGGATCGAGGCAACCTGGTCCCGCCCGGCGATCACCATCCACTCGCCCGGCCTGCTGCCCACCACCAGCCACTCAGACCCGTCGGCGCGGGTCACTCGGCGGGCGCGTGCGAACCGTACGCCCAACGCCTGAGCCGTCGCGCCGTCGGCGGCAGCGCGGACGACCACCTTGGCGCTGTCGGTGTGGTCGGTGACGCTGAGCGGGGCCCCGTCGATCGTGGCGCGGACCGGGCTGCGGAACCTCGGCCCGTGGGTGTCAGCCACGCAGCCGCACCCCCTCAGGGTCCACGAAGGCGTGCTGGTCGTGCACGCGGGCGCCGACCAGTTCGCCGCCGGGCAGTCGGATCGTCAGCGCGCAGCCCGGCTGGGCCAACTCAGCGTCGACCTGCCCCAGGCAGATCGACCGCCCCAGCGTCGGCGACATCCGGCTGGAGGTGATGCGACCCCGGATCGCGTTGGTGCCCGGCTCCACGATCTGCGCGGCTTCCACCGGGACCACGCCGGGGTCGTCGGTGAGGATCGGCACCAGCATCGGGAGGTCGGTGCGGTCCGCCGCCCACCCGAGCTCCGGCCGACCGACCATGTCCGCCTTCGCCAGCTTGACCAGCCCGCCGAGACCGGCCGACGCCGCGCGGGTCAGCCCGTCGGTGTCCTGACCCACGACGAGGTGCCCCTTCTCCAGGCGGAGGATGCGTTGCGCCTCAACCCCGAACGGGCGGACCCCCAGCTCCTTCCCCGCGGCCAGCAGCGACTCCCACACATGCAGGCCGAAACCCGCAGGCACATGCAGCTCGTAGCTCAGCTCGCCGGTGAACCCGATGCGCAGCAGCACGCAGTCGTCCACACCGGCGACCGTGCCGGAGCGCACCTGCATGTATCCGAACGCGTCGGCGGACAGGTCGACGTCGTCGACCAGGCCAGCGACCAGCTCGCGCGAGCGTGGCCCGGCGACGTTGATGCTGGTGTAGGCCGTCGTCACCGGCGTGACCCGGACGTCCCACTGCGGCCGCTCCTGCTGCAGCCAGCGCTCGAGCCACTCCCACACCGCGCCCGCTCCCGACGAGGTGGTCGTCATCAGGTAGCGCCCCGCGGCCAACCGGGCGGTCACACCGTCGTCCATGACGATGCCGTCCTCGGTGCACATCACGCCGTAGCGCACCGCCCCCACCGCGAGCTTGCGCCAGCGGTTGACGTAGACGAGCTCGAGAAGGTCGGCCACATCCGGCCCGCACAGATCGAGCTTGCCCAGCGGGGTCACGTCGATGATCCCCACCGCGGTGCGGACGCCCACCGCCTCGGCGGCCGGGTCGCCGTAGTGGTCGGGGCGGACCCAGTCCCCCGCATGCAGCGGCACGGCGCCATGTGCCGCGTGCCAGTCCTGCAGCGCCGACGCCCGGCGCAGGGTGTCGTTGCGGCCGGCCAACGCGCCCAGGGAGACCGGCGCGTACGGCGGCCGCCAGACCGTGGTGCCCAGCCCGCCAACCGTGGTGCCCAGCGTCTGCGCAAGCACCGCCACCGTGTTCACCATCTCCAGCTTGCCCTGCGAAGGCCCCATCGTCGCGGTGGTGAAGCGCTTGACCAGCTCGGCCGAGTCGAACCCCTCGGCCGCCGCGTCCACGATGTCCGTGGACGACACGTCCTCGCTGTAGTCGACGATGCCATGGCTGGCCATGAACAGCTCCGGATGCGGGTCGCGGCGAAGCGCCGCCGGCTCGTCGGCATCGGGCGGCGCCGACACCACGGTCGGGTCGGCGCGCGGGGTCGCCCGGCGCAGCTGCGCACGAACGGTC
>JACCVL010000233.1 GCA_013698185.1 Nocardioidaceae bacterium | reverse complement strand
GCCGCGCGCTCGGCGGGGGCCGGCGCCGTCGTCGGCGTAGGCCCGGCCGCAGCCGGCAGCAGCGCCGACGTGGTCGTCGCCGACCTGCGTGGCGTGCGCTGGACCGGGTCCGGTCTGCGCATCACGGGGGCCTCCGTCGCGGGCGACCCCTGATCGCCGGCCGCCTCGGGCGACACAATGACCAGCACGGGGGCACCACGCGACCGTCACCGGCAGCGACCCAAGGAGCAGCGACCATGGCACGAGCCAAACATCCCCTCGGCATCGACATCGGCGGCAGCGGCATCAAGGGCGCGCCCGTCGACCTGGACGTCGGCGAGTTCGCCGCGGACAGGCTTCGGATCCAGACCCCCGAAGAGTCCACTCCGGATGCGGTCGCCGACGTGGTCGCCAGCATCGCCGAACACTTCGAGAAGGCCACCGGCGACGCCCCGATCGGGGTGACCGTCCCCGCCGTCGTCTCGCGCGGCATCGTGCGGACGGCGGCCAACATCGACCAAACCTGGATCGGCACCGACGCGGGCGAGCTGCTGGCCAGCCGGCTCGGACGGCCGGTGACGGTGGTCAACGACGCCGACGCCGCGGGTGTCGCTGAGCTGCACTACGGCGCTGCCCGCAACGTCGACGGCCTGGTGCTGCTGGCCACGCTCGGCACCGGCATCGGCACGGCGTTGCTGCACCGCGGCGTCCTGGTCCCCAACAGCGAGCTCGGTCACCTGCAGCTCGACGGTGCGGACGCGGAGACCCGCGCGTCGTCCCACGCCCGGGAGACCGAGGACCTGTCGTACGAGGACTGGGCCGAGCGGCTGCAGCGCTACTTCGCCCACATCGAGGACCTGTTGTGGCCCGATCTGATCGTCGTGGGCGGCGGCGTGTCCAAGCGCGCCGAGCGCTACCTCCCGCTGCTGCACCTGCGGGCACCGATCGTGCCGGCTCAGCTGGGGAACGCCGCGGGCATCATCGGGGCGGCGTGGCTCGCGGTCAACGGTTGACCGGCGGCTCAGCCGGTCAGGCGCGCCTTGCGGCGGGCAGCGAGCTCGTCATCGGGATGCGCTCCGGCCGCGTCGCCGGTGCGCTCGCTAGGCAGCTCTGCCAGAGTGCCTTCGATCTCGCGCCAGACGCCGCCGATGGCGATGCCGAAGACACCCTGCCCACCCTGGAGCAGGTCGATGACCTCTTCGGCGGAGCGGCACTCGTACACGCTGGCACCGTCGCTCATCAACGTGACCCGGGTCAGGTCGTCGGTGCCGCGCTGCCTCAGATGATCCACCGCGGTACGGATCTGCTGGAGCGACACACCCGCCTCGAGCAGTCTCTTGATGATCTTGAGCAGCAAGATGTCGCGGAAGGAGTACAGCCGCTGGGTGCCCGACCCGGTTGCCCCGCGCACGGTGGGCTCGACCAGCTTCGTGCGCGCCCAGTAGTCGAGCTGGCGGTAGGTGATACCCGCCGCGTGGCAGGCCGTCGGCCCGCGAAACCCGACATCGTCCGACATCGGCGAGACATCGTCGTCGAACAGCAGCCCCTGATCCCCGGCCAGCCGCGCGGCCTCGGCCGCGGCGGCGGCATCGTGCGCTGAGCGCTGCCCGTTGTCGTCCCGAGTGCCTGCCACCGCGACCTCCCGATCATTGGTCACCGCCGACGCGTGACTGCGAGTTACACGAGCGGTGTTCGACTCACCACCGTACGGACGCAACAGGCTGCGGGTCAATGACCGAGCCTCGGCGACATCGCGTGTCGTAACCCTCAAGTCGAGGGTCAGGGTTGAGAGTAGCGCGGGTCAGCCGCCGGGATGGAAGTCCTCGGGGGTGACCTGGTCGAGGAACTCACGGAACTTCTCGACCTCCGCTTCTTCCTCCTCAGGCACGGCCAGGCCGGAGCTGTCCAGCACCGTCTCGTCGCACACGATCCGGGACCCGGTGCGCAGGGCCAGAGCGATGGAGTCCGACGGCCGGGCGCTTACCTCGGTGCCGCCGTCGAAGACGAGCAAGGCGTAGTAGACGCCGTTCTTGACCTCGGTGATGCGCACCTCGGAGAGCTCACGACCGAGCGCACCGAGAAGGTCGCGCATCAGATCGTGCGTCAGCGGACGCGGCGGGGTCACCCCTTGCTGGGCGAAAGCGATCGCGGTCGCCTCACCGGCGCCGATCCAGATCGGGAGGTAACGGCCGCCGTCAACCTCCCGCAGCAACACGAGAGGCTGGTTGGTGGGCTGCTCGACCCGCACGCCGACGACGTCCAGTTCTCTCACACTGCTCACATTACCCTCGGCGCGGGCCGCGCACCGAGTGAGACTCAACCCCGGCCCAAACCCGCTCGCACGAGGGTGGTGTGCAACCGCAACACCAATGTGGCGAGCTCGCGCGCGGTCTCGTCCGCACGCGCCTGGGCACCGGCGTCACGCTGGCGCCGCATCGGCGCGACCACCTGCTGGAACAGGTCGATCTCACGGTTGGCCGAGGTCTGCACCGAGCGCAGATGCCGCGGCTCGACCCCGTAGGCGGCCAGCTCGCCGGCGGTCGTCGCGATCAGCAATGCGGTGGCGTCGTAGTGGCCGCCGGCGGCCGTTCGCAGCAGACCGAAGGACTCCAGCTGGTCCAGCAGCGACTCGTCGACTGAGGCGGACTCGCACAGCTCGGCGCGCGACAACCGTAACGCGGAGTGGTCTGCTCGACCGGCATCAGACGGGTCGTGGGCGAGCACCACCCGAGGGGCGCGGGGCCGGGCAACAGCCTCGTCCGGGCCGGCGGCCGGCGGCGGCTCCAAACCCCGGTCCATGGCGTCGAGATGGTCGCGGATGACCTTGAGCGGGTAGTAGTTCTCCTTCTGCGCGGTCAGGATGTACCGAAGCCGCTCGACGTCGTTGCGGGAAAACTTGCGGTAGCCGGCGGCGGTGCGCTCGGGCTCGACCAGACCCTCGGACTCGAGGTAGCGAATCTTGGAGATGGACACGTCGGGAAAGTCTGAACGCAGTCGCCCGAGGACTTCGCCGATGCTCATCCGGGCGCTGGCCGAAGGCAGCGACGCGCTCACCGCACCCGCCCGGCGTCGTCAGCGCTCGGGTAGTAGACGAGCCGGTACTTGCCGACCTGGACCTCGTCGCCGCCGTTCAGGAGGATCTCGTCGATGCGATCGCGGTTGACGTAGGTGCCGTTGAGGCTGCCCACGTCGGCCACCAGGTAGCCCTGGTCGGTGCGGCGGAACAACGCATGACGACGAGACACCGTCACGTCGTCGAGAAAGATGTCGCTGTCGGGGTGCCGCCCGGCCGAGACCTCGTCGGTGTCGAGCAGGAAGCGGCTGCCGGCGCTGGGGCCCCGCTGCACCACGAGCAGTGCGTGTCCGGGTGGTAACCCGTCGAGAGCGGCGACGTCCTCGGCGTTGAGCTCGCTGCCCTCCGCCCCGGTGTCGGGGTCGACCGGGTTCAAGGTGATGGTGGAGGTGGCGTCGGAGGGCGCGGGTGCAGCCTCGTGCACGACCAGGCGGTGTCCGCACTGCGAGCAGAACCGGGCGGTGGACGGGTTGTCATGTCCGCACTCGGTGCAGAACGGCATCGTGGCCTCCTCGGCAGGTGGTCCGGCGGTTCACTGCGGGGACCCTCAAGCGTGACTTCACGTTGACGGTGTCTTCAACCTACGGGGTCGGCAGGCACACTTCCACCACCGCCGAGCCGTTCGCTGGTGGCAGGTCAGGTGTCGATCTGCGCCTGGTAACCCGCAGCGTCCATCAGGTCGTCCAGGCCGGCCTCGTCGTCCAGCCGGATCCGCAGCAACCACCCCTCGCCGTACGGGTCGGAGTTGACCAGCTCGGGCGTCTGGTCGAGTGCCTCGTTGCGGGCCACGACGGTCCCGGCGAGCGGGGCGTACAGGTCGCTCACGGACTTGGTCGACTCGAGCTCGCCGACGGAGGCCGCCTGGGTGAGGGTCTCTCCGGCCTCTGGCAGTGAGACGTACACGATGTCGCCGAGCGCGTCCTGGGCGAAATCGGTGATGCCGACCGTGACGATGGCGCCGTCGGCGCCGTCGGCGGCGCTATCCAGTCGGACCCACTCATGTTCGGGGGTGTAGTGCAGCTCGTCGGGGATCACGGGACTCCTCGCTCAGGTAACGGGTTCGGCGAACGACGTGGCCCGCGCCGGAGCCAGGGACTCGACCCGCAGCTCGTCGGACGTGACCACGCTGACCGTACCTCCCAGCGCCTCTGCCTCGTCAGTGAGTCCACCGGGGAAGGCCGTTGCCTCGGCCAGCGTGGCCGGGTCACCGATCACCTCCACGACGTAGGGGGCTGAGACGGTACGGCTGTCCACGACCAAGGAGGCGTCGGCCGGGTCCGGCCCATCACCGAACCAGGTCTGCGCCACGACGCGGGCCGCCTCGTTCACCTCGATGGCCTCGGCGCCGGAGTCGCGCAGCTCCTCGACGGCGTTGAGCAGCGTGGCCGCGCCGACCGTGCCGTCGGGGTCGTCGATGGTGATCCGCACCCCCGGCCCCACCGCTGCAACCTGGCCGGACAGCAGCCGGAGCGAATCCAGGCGCTCCTGGGACTCCAGCAACGCTGCTTGTCGCTGCTGGGTGCTCAGCTGCAGGGCGTCGCGAGTCTCCTCGAGATCGGCGAGCCGGCCAGCCGCACGGTCCTGGGCGACCGACAACGACTGCAACAGCTGGACGAGGTCCTCGCGGCGGGTCCCGCTATAGGCATCGTCGGAGTCCACCTCGCTGACCTGGACGGCCGCGGCGAACCCCAGCACGGCCAGCAGCACGCCCACCACGGCCTGGCCGCGGCTGGGTCGGGCGACCACGCTTCGTGCGACCCGCTGGAGGGCGGTCTGATCAAGCATGCAGCAACTTCCGTCGGATCGCGGCGACGTTGGAGAAGATGCGGATGCCCAGGACCACGACGACCCCGGTCGACAGCTGACTGCCGACACCGAGCTGGTCACCCAGATACACGATCAGCGCGGCGACGAGCACGTTGGATACGAACGAGATGACGAAGACGCGGTCGTCGAAGATGCCGTCGAGCAACGCCCTGAGGGCACCGAAGGTCGCATCCAGCGCAGCCACCACGGCGATGGGCAGGTACGGCTGCAGCGCGAGTGGCACGCTCGGCTCGAGGAACAGCCCGAGGAGGACGCCGACGAGCAGGCCCAGCACCGCGATCATGCGCCGTCCCCCCCCTTCGTGCTCGCAGTGGCGACGTCGAGCTCGAGCCGGCTCCCAGCCGGCAGCCCCAGCTCGCTGGCGGCCTCCACCTCGAATTGCACGCCGAAGTTGATGCTCAGGTCGCTGAACATCTGGCCGGCGGCCGTCTCCAACAGCCGGGCCGGCAACGTCTCCGGGTCACCGATGGCCGCAACGGTGTAGGGCGGCGTCAGCGACCGGTAGTTGACCGTGATCGCCTGACCGGCGGTCCGGATCGCACTCAGCGTCGTGAGCCGCTGCCCGTTGACGGCGATCGCCTCGGCCCCGGCCTTCCACAGACCGTTGACCAGCTGCTGGAGGTCGGAGTCGGTGATCGTGCCCTCCGGCGCACCGTCATCGGAGTCGTCCACGACGACGCGCACGCCCGGACCCCGTACGGGGGCTGATCCCACCGTCGCGCCCTGCGTGTCGAGCTGCGCCTGAAGCGCCTGCACCGTCTCGGTGGCCTCGAGTGTGCTGGCGCGCAGCTCCTCGACCTCGGCCGCCGTGCTCTCGGCGCGCGCGCCCAGTACGGCGACCTCCGTCTTCTCCCGCGCGAGTCGCTCCAGCAGGACCTCGCGATCCCTCTCGTCTTGCGGCTGGGCTGCTTGTGTCTGCACCGCTGCCACCGTCAGGAGCACCGCCAGCGCCGCGGTCGCCGTGGCGAGACCAACTCTGCTGCTGGGCCCACCACGGTCCGCGGCGGCGTACTCGTCGTCGTCGTCGGGTCTCGTCAACCGCGCCAGGAGCTCACGCGAAGCGTCAGCGTGCGGCGGCGCTGGGCGGGGATCGGGTGGGGACAGACTCACGTGGCGATCTCGGGACGACGTAATGGTGGCGTGGTCACCAGCAAGGTGCGCACCTGCCAGACGTAGAGCAGGCCGGCCCACCAGTACAACCCGACCCCCCAGATGGTGAACGCCCAGCCGATGACCCGCGCAACGGCGGCCACGGTGCCGTCGTCGTCGCCCAGCAGCAGAAGCGGGAAGGCGTACAGCAGCGCGGCGGTCGCTGCCTTGCCGAGGTAGTGCACCGGCAGTGCGCTGAAGCCGCGGCTTCGCAGGAACGGGAGCACGCAGAACAGCAGCACGTCCCGCAGCGGCAGCGACACCCCCAGCCACACCGGGATGATGTCGCGCAGCACCAGGCCCACCACGACAGCCAGGATGTACAGCCGGTCGGCGACGGGGTCCAGCACCTGGCCGAGGGACGAGGTCTGGTTGAGCCGGCGCGCTAGGTTGCCGTCGAGGTAGTCGGTGAAACCCGCCACCATCAGCAGCACCAACGCCCAGAAGTCGGCCTCGGGGCCGAGCACCAACCACAAGAAGAGCGGTACGCCGGCAAGGCGCAGCAGGCTCAGCAGGTTGGGGACGGTGAGCACCCGGTCACCAGAGCCCGCGTCGGTGACCACCGCATCGCGGTCGTCGCTCACCTGCCACCTCTCCGTACGCCGTCAGATGCCATCGGATGCCACCGCCAGCCTAGCGAGCACGTGTGCTGGCCGGCCGCTGCCGCGCGCGGGTGCGCCGGGCGGCACTGGGCCGGGCAGGATGGGCGGATGCATCGCGATACCGACACACTCGAGGCGGCCGCGCTGGACGTGGCCGCGATCCGTTCCCAGTTTCCCGCGCTGGGTGACCGGGTGGCCTACTTCGACGGTCCTGGCGGCTCTCAGGTGCCCGCGGTCGTTGCCCGTGCCGTCGCCGACACCATGGCCGCCGGGATCTCCAACCGCGGCCCGGTCACCGCGGCCGAGCGTCGCGCCGACGCGGTCGTCGTCGACGCGCGGCAGGCCGTCGCCGACCTCTGCGGGACGGTGCCCCGAGGCGTGGTCTTCGGCCGCTCGATGACGCAGCTCACCTACGACTTCTCGCGAACGCTGGCTGCGGGGTGGGTCGCAGGCGACGAGGTCGTCGTCACCCGGCTGGACCACGACGCGAACATCCGCCCGTGGGTGCGGGCGGCCGAGCGTGCCGGCGTCACCGTGCGGTGGGCCGACTTCGACCGCGGCAGCGCCGAGCTGGCGGTCTCCGCCGTCACCGAGGTGGTGTCAGAGCGCACCCGCCTGGTCGCGGTGACAGCGGCGTCCAACCTGCTCGGTACCCGACCGGAGGTGGCGGCCATCGCCGCAGCCGCCCATGACGTCGGCGCGCTGGTCTACGTCGACGCCGTCCACCTGGCACCCCACGCCGCGATCGACGCGACGGCGCTGGGAGCCGATGTGCTCGTCTGCTCGCCGTACAAGTTCTTCGGGCCGCATCTCGGTGTGCTGACCGCAGCCCCTGCGCTGCTGGAGACCCTGCACCCCGACAAGCTGGTCGCCTCGACCAAGGATGTCCCCGAACGGTTCGAGCTGGGGACGCTGCCGTACGAGCTGCTGGCCGGGACCACGGCAGCAGTCGACTTCATCGCCTCGCTGGTTGCCGGCAACGGCGACCGGCGGGAGCGGGTGCTGGCAAGCATGGCCGCGGTCGAGTTGCACGAGGACCGGCTGTTCACCCGGTTGCTGGACGGGCTCGGGCGGCTGGATGCGGTCACGGTGCACAACCGGCCCGCCCGGCGTACCCCGACCGCCCTGTTCTCCGTACGCGGCCACTCCCCCGGCGAGGTGCACGCGGCGCTCGCCGACGTCGGCATCAACGCCCCCGGCGGCAGCTTCTACGCCATCGAGGCGGCCCGCTGGTTGGGGTTGGGCGATGCCGGTGCGGTCCGAGCCGGCCTGGCCCCGTACACCGACGAGGACGATGTCGACCGCCTGCTGGACGCCGTTGCCGACCTGGCGCGGTGACCCCCTCCCCGGCCATGCCCGCCGAGTTGTCACCGCCTCAGCACGCTAGAACGCTCTGCAGCGGTGACAAGTCGGGGGGTAGCGTCGCCTCCGTGCGCGTGTTGGAGATCTGGCGGTTCCCGGTCAAGTCGCTGCAGGGCGAGCGGCTCGAACAGGCCACCATCAGCGCCGAGGGAGTCGTGGGCGACCGCCGCTGGGCGCTGTTCGACCTCGACACCGGGTTCGGGCTCACCGCCCGCCGCCACCCTGAGCTGCTGTTCGCGTCCGCCCGGACCCGGGCCGACGGCAGCGCTGAGATCACCCTGCCCGGCGGTGGCACCGCAGGCAACGACGCTGCCCTGTCGCACTGGCTCGGCCGCCCGGTGCAGCTGCGCTCTGCGGCAACCCAGGTGGAGCGGCGCTACGAGAACCCCGACAACTTCGAGGACGAGGCGGCCGGCCAGTGGCAGGCGTTTGACGGCGGCCGGGACGCCTTCCACGACAGCGACTGGGCGAGGGTCTCGCTGGTATCGACCGCGACCCTCGGCGACTGGGACCGGCGGCGCTTCCGCGCCAACCTCGTGCTCGACGGTGCCGGCGAGGACGCGCTGGCCGGGCGCACGCTCAGCGTCGGCTCAGCCCGCCTGCGCGTGGCCGCACGGCTGCAACGCTGCGTGATGACGACCCGCCGACAGCCGGGTGGCCTCGAGCGCGACCTCGACGTGCTGCGTACCGTGCACCGCGACCGGGACGGACGTCTCGGCATCGGCGCAACCGTCGCGCGCGGCGGAGTGGTGAGTGTCGGCGACGAGGTGCAGGATCGTGGCGAGGGAGAGGTGGACTGATGGAGACCCGCAGACTGGGACGGCTGGAGCACCGCAGCTCGGTGCTGCTGTACGGCGCGGCGGCGCTGGGCGACGTCGACCAGGACACCGCCGACGCGTCGGTGCAGGAGGCGCTGGGCGCCGGAATCAACCACTTCGACGTGGCCGCGGACTACGGCGACGCCGAGCTGCGGCTCGGCCCGTGGATGTCGCGCATCCGTGACGACATCTTCCTCGCCACCAAGACCGGCCTGCGGACCCGCGACGAGGCGTGGGCGCAGATCAACGCCTCGTTGGAGCGGCTGCAGACCGACCGTGTCGATCTGCTGCAGCTGCACGCCATCGGCGACCTGGACGAGTTGGACCGCGCCACCGGGTCGGGCGGCGCGCTGGAGGCTGCTTTACGGGCTCAGGATGAGGGGCTCGTGGGTGCCGTCGGCATCACCGGGCACGGCCCCCACGCCGCGCAGACTCACCTCGAGGCCTTGCGCCGGCACCCGTTCGCCACCGTGCTGACCCCCCTCAACCCGGTGCTGTGGCGCGACGCCGACTACCGCTCGGCGTACGACGCGCTGGTCGCCGAGGTCCAACGCCAAGACGCCGGGCTGATGACGATCAAGACGGTGTCGCGGCGCAACTGGCCACAGGGTCCCGACGGGGCGCCGTACGCCACCTGGTACGAGCCGTTCGACGACGCCGAGCGCATCCGCGGGGCGGTGTCGTGGGTGTTGGCGCACGAGGAGGTCACCGGCATCGCCACCGCCGGTGACGTCCGCCTGCTGGGCATGATCATCGACGCCGAGCAGCGGCGGATGCAGGTCGCCGAGGCCGAGCAGGCGCTGGCCGACGACGCCGCGTACTCCTCGCCGTTCCTCGACATGCCGATCTGAGCCCGGCCAGTCAGGACGCGAAGCGCTCCCCTACCGGCACCGCCACGTCGAGGGTGTTGCCCGGTCCGGGCAGCGGGCACGCCCAGGCTTCGTCGTAGGCGCAGGACGGCTGGTAGGCGAAGTTCAGGTCGATGACCAGCCCGCGCGCGTCGCCGCCGAGGTCGGCGCCCTTGACCGTGTCGAGCACGTAGCGTCCCCCGCCGTAGGTGTGCCTCGAGGCGTCCCGCAGCGGCAGGAACAGCCCGCCGCCGTACCCGGCCAGCCACCACAGGTCGAGGCGACCCAGGCCGGGCAGGTCGATCCGGCCGGCAAGCTCGAGGCTCACGACTCCGTCGGTACCGGTGCCGACCTCACGGACCTCCGGCTCGACGCCGGTGTCAACCACGACCACGAACCGGTACGCCGGGTCGTAGGGCGCCACGTCGGCGCCGGTGAAGCGTTTGCGGGCGTCGGCGGGCACCGGTGAGGCCAGGTGGGCACCGAGCAGCCGGTCACGGCCCTCGACCCAGCACCGGTGTCCTGCTGCCGGGTCGGCCTGAGCGCGTACCTCGCCGTACAGCTGGTGCACCCGTCGACGCCAGTCAAGCCGGTCGAGCGGGGTGGTCGGGTCCGCGGTCACCCGCCAACGGTAGTGGCCGCGCCGCGGGACCGGCTGTGCGGCGTCGGGACCCGTGGGGTCTAGCAACCCCATGAAGTTCAACCCCAGAGCCAGGCTCAACACCTCCCAGGTGCGTCGGCGCGGACCCAGCGGGGGCGCTGGCGCCGGGGGGCTGGGCGGCGGGCTGGGCGGTGGGTTCGGCCGAGGCGGCGGCGGAATGGGTGGGTTGGCGCTGCCCGGCGGAATCGGGGGTCTGCTGATCGTCGGCATCATCTTCGTGGTGATGCAGCTCGCCGGCGGCGGCGGCTCCGTGGGAGCGGGCTACGACGAGGGTCAGCTGGCTGATGCCGACCTGTCGCAGTGCCAGACGGGTGCCGATGCCACCGAGTTCCAGGACTGCCGCATCCTCGCCACGGTCAACAGCGTGCAGGCGTTCTGGGCGGAGGCGCTCCCCGACCA
>JACCVL010000281.1 GCA_013698185.1 Nocardioidaceae bacterium | reverse complement strand
GTCGCTGCTGCCACCGCTGCACGCGGCGGCGAACAGGCCGATCGCCGCCAGCCCCGCCATCCACCGACGTCGTCTCATGCTCAGCATGGATCCTCCACTTAGGAACGTCACCCGCACGGTCGCCCGGGATCGCCGGCACGCCGTCCACGCCGACTCCGAGTCGACGCCGAGGCTCACCCTTACACTCACACGCCCCGAGTGCCAGAGCTGTCATGGTCTGGCGGGGCATCGTTAGCGATTCGTGAGAAAACGTTAATGCGAGCGGTTCGGGCCCGCGGGCCCGTCGATGCCGGCCTCGCGCCGCTGGATGGCGGTGATGGGGCTGGGTGCACCGGTCAGCGGGTCGCCGCCGGAGGCGGTCTTGGGGAAGGCGATCACGTCGCGGATGGACTCCACCCCCGCCATCAGGGCGCACAGCCGGTCGAGGCCGAGCGCGATCCCGCCATGCGGCGGAGGGCCGTAGTCAAAGGCGTCGAGCAGGAACCCGAACTGGCCGCGCGCCTCCTCCCGAGACAGGCCGATCACGTCGAACACCCGCTGCTGCATCTCGCCGCGGTGGATCCGGATGCTGCCGCCGCCGATCTCCGACCCGTTCAGCACGATGTCGTACGCCTGCGACAGCGCCTCGCCGGGGCGTTCGTGGAAGCTGTCGGTGTGCTCCGGGAGCGGGGCGGTGAAGGGGTGGTGGATGGCGGTCCAGCCGGTGGAGCCGTCGGCCCGGTCGACGGGCTCGAACATCGGCGCGTCCACGACCCAGACGAACTCCCACCGGCCGTGGTCGATCAGCCCGCAGCGCTCCCCCACCTCCAACCGTGTCGCGGCCAGCAGCCCGAGCGCCTGGCTGCGCATGTCGGCCGCGAAAAAGACGCAGTCGCCTGGCTGGGCACCCACGTGGGCGGCCAGCCCCTTGCGCTCGTTGTCGGACAAGTTCTTGGCGACCGGTCCGCTCAGCGTCCCGTCGTCGCCCACCAGGACATAGGCCAGCCCCTTGGCGCCGCGCGAGCGGGCCCATTCCTGCCAGGCGTCGAGCTGCTTGCGAGGCTGCGAGCCGCCCCCGGGCATCACCACCGCGCCGACGTACCAGTCGACGCCGGTCGGGCTGAACACGCGGAACGGGGTGTCGGCGAAGTACTCGGTGCAGTCGACCAGCTCGCAGCCGAAACGCAGGTCGGGCCGGTCGATGCCGAAGCGTCTCATCGCCTCGGCGTAGGTCATCCGTGGGATCGGCAGGGATATCTCGTGGCCCAGCACGTCGCGCCACAGCTGACCGAGCACGTCCTCGGTCAGCGCGATGACGTCGTCGGTGTCGGCGAAGCTCAGCTCGACGTCGAGCTGGGTGAACTCCGGCTGGCGGTCGGCACGGGAGTCCTCGTCGCGAAAGCACCGGACGATCTGGAAGTAGCGCTCGAAGCCCGCCACCATCAGCAGCTGCTTGAACAGCTGCGGCGACTGCGGCAGGGCGTACCAGTGGCCGGGCTGAAGGCGTACGGGCACCAGGAAGTCACGGGCGCCCTCGGGGGTGGAGCGCGTCAGGTACGGCGTCTCGACGTCGAGGAAGTCGTGCGCGGCCATCCGCTCGCGGATGATGCGCGTGACCTGCGCCCGCAGCCGGATCGCGCCGGCCATCTCGGCGCGACGCAGGTCGAGGTAGCGGTAGCGCAGCCGCACCTCCTCGCCGACCGGCGTGGTGTGGTGCTCCTCGATCGGGAACGGCAGCGGTGCGGACTCACTGAGCACCTCGACCTCGTCGGCGATCACCTCGATGCCGCCAGTCGGCAGCGCATCGTTGGCGTTGCCGGCCGGCCGCTGCGCCACCTCACCGCTCACCCGCAGACAGAATTCCGAGCGCAGCGGGCGAGCCGCCTCCTCGTCGCGGATGACGACCTGCACGACCCCGCTGGCGTCGCGCAGGTCGACGAAGGCGACTCCGCCGTGGTCTCGCCGGCGGGCCACCCACCCGGCGAGCACGACGCGGTCTCCGACCCGCTCGGCGCGCAGGCTCCCTGCGTCATGGCTGCGGATCACGGTGCTGACTCCCTCGTGCTCGGGCTGATGATGTGGGGGCGCAGATCGGCGGCCGGCGGCATCCAGGTGTCGGCATCGGCGTCGACCTGGTCACCGCTGCGGATGTCCTTGACCTGGTCAACGGCGCCCTCGGCCCCGGGGAACCACACGTAGGGGATGCCGCGCCGCTCGGCGTGACGGATCTGCCGGCCGTACTTGGCGGCGCTGGGGGCGACCTCGGTGGCGATGCCGCGGGCACGCAGCGCGCGGGCCACCGTACGCCCACGTGGCCGGTCGTCGTCCGAAGGCAGCGCGATCAGCACCGCCGACGGCACCGACCGGCTGCCGTCGAGCAGCCCGCGAGCGACCAGCGGCGCTACCACGCGGGTCACCCCGAGGGAGATCCCGACGCCGGGATAGGTCGCCCGACCGTCGCTGGCGAGCGTGTCGTATCGCCCGCCGGCGCAGATCGCCAGGTCACCGTGGGTCGCCATCCGACCCTCGAACACGGTCCCGGTGTAGTAGTCCAGGCCGCGAGCGATCTTGAGGTCGGCGACGACGGTGAAGCGCTCGGACTGGGTGTGGGCCGCTGCGTCGAGCACCCGGACCAGATCGCCCAGCCCCTCGTCGAGCAACGGGTGCTCGACACCCAGGGCGCGCACCCGGGCGGCGAAGGATGAGTCGGTGCCGCTGATGCGCGCCAGTGCGAGGCACTGCTCGACCTGCGCGCCGTCGAGACCGGCCTGGTCGGCCAGCAGCCGGCGCGCGCCGTCCTCGCCGACCTTGTCCAGCTTGTCGACCGTCCGGATCACCGCCGCCGGGTCGCTGGCGCCGATGCCCCGGTAGAAGCCGTCGATGAGCTTGCGGTTGTTGACCTGCAGCGTCACCGCCGGCAGGGGGAGACGGCTCAGCGCCTCGGCCATCACCTCGGTGACCTCGACATCGGCGTCGAACGACAGCTCGTCTCGGCCGATGACGTCGATGTCGGCCTGGGTGAACTCGCGGTAGCGCCCCTCCTGCGGCCGCTCCCCGCGCCAGCAGCGCTGGATCTGGTAACGCCGGAACGGGAACTCCAGGCGTCCGGCGTTCTCGAGCACGTAGCGCGCCAGCGGCACGGTCAGGTCGAAGTGCAACCCGAGGCCTGCCGCCGAGGAGGAGTCGTCGGTGTCAGGCTCCGCCTGCAGCCGGCGCAGCGTGTAGACCTCCTTGGAGCTCTCGCCCTTGCGCAGAAGCTGGTCCAGCGGCTCGACCGCGCGGGTCTCGATGGAGGCGAAGCCGTGCAGCTCGAAGGTCGCGCGCAGCGAGTCCAGCACCGCCAGCTCGGCGGCCCGCTGGCGCGGCAACAGCTCGGGAAACCCCGACAACGGGGTGGGTCGGGCCACGCTCACAGCCCTCGCGCGGCGCGGACGGGCTCGGTGGGGTGATCGGGCAGATCCTGCAGGTACGGGTTGGTGGCGCGTTCGCGCCCGATGCTGGTCTGCTCCCCGTGGCCGGGGAGCACGACCACGCGGTCGTCGAGCGGCAGTACGCTGCGGGCCAGGCTGCGCAGCATCTGCGGGTGGTCGCCGCCAGGCAGGTCGGTGCGACCGATCGAGCCCGCGAACAGCAGGTCGCCCGAGAACATCACCTCGGGCACGTCCTCGGTGCCGTCGTAGGGGGTGCGGAAGGTGACCGAACCCCGGGTGTGGCCGGGCGTGTGGTCGACGTGGAGCGCCAGCCCGGCGAGCTCGAGCTGGGCACCGTCCGCGAGCTCGCGGACGTCGTCGGGCTCGGCGAACGTGTACCCACCACCGAGCAGCATCGTCGCGGTCTCCGGCGACATCCCCGCCATCGGATCGCTGAGCAGGTGCCGGTCTGCGGGGTGGATCCAGGCCGCGACGTCATGGCTGCCGGCGACCGGGGCGACCGACCACATGTGGTCGATGTGGCCATGTGTGACCAGCACCGCGACGGGCTTCAGCCGGTGCTCGCGCACCACCTCGGCAACGCCGCCGGCAGCGTCCTTGCCGGGGTCGATGACGATGCACTCGCTGCCGACGGCCGATGCCAGCACCCAGCAGTTGGTCCCCCAGGGACCCGCGGGGAATCCGGCGACGAGCATGACGGCAACCCTAACGGCAGCGCTCGGTTGACCTGCCCGGCGGTCACGCCGCGCCACCGGTCGCACCTAGACTGCCTCGGATCGTCCGACCACTGCAGCGAAGAGGGGCTCCTGATGGCGCAGCCGCCGGACCGGCCGGGGTCCCAGGCACCGACGCCTGGGGTGCCGCGTCCCGTACCGCGTCCGGTCCCGCGTCCGGGTCCCGCTGGCGGCTCCAAGCCTCCCGACACGTCCGGGCCGGCCGCGCCGCCGGGGGTGGCGGATGCCCGGGCCTGGGGGCGCGTCGACACCGATGGGACGGTCTACGTACGCGCGCGAGACGGCAGCGAGCGCGAGGTCGGTCAGTGGCCGGCGGGTGACTCGACCGAGGCGCTGACGCTGTACGTGCGCCGCTTCGAGGGGCTCGCGGTCGAGGTCGACCTGCTGGAGCGACGGATTCGCCAGGGCGCGCTGGCACCGGACGAGGCGCGGACGACAGTTGCGCAGGTCCACGACAGCGTCGTCGGCGCGCAGGCCGTTGGTGATCTCGAAGGATTGCTGGAGCGTCTCGACGCCCTCGGCCCGGTGCTTGACGAGCAGCGCGCGGTTCGACGTGCTGCGCGCCAGGACAAGCAGGCTCGTGCGCGCGAGGCCAAGGAGGCGATCGTCGTCGAAGCCGAGCAGCTGGCCGGGTCGGACAACTGGCGTGCGGGTGCCGACCGGCTCAGCGCGCTGATGGACAGCTGGAAGGCGCAGCCTCGCATCGACAAGGCGGGTGACGAGGTGTTGTGGCGGCGTTTCTCCTCGGCGCGTTCGGCGTACAACCGACGCCGCAAGCAGCACTTCGCCGAGCAGCACGAGCAGCGCGACGAGTCACGGACGGTGAAGGACAAGCTGGCCGCGGAGGCGGAGTCGCTGGCCGAGTCGACCGAGTGGGGTGCGACGGCGGGGCGGTTCCGCGACCTGATGCGCCAGTGGAAGGCCGCGGGCCCCGCCCCGCGCCGTGAGGAGGAGGCGCTGTGGCAGCGCTTCCGGGCTGCGCAGGACACCTTCTTCGCGGCGCGGGAGGCCGACAGCGCCAAGACCGATGCGCAGTTCAGCGCCAACGCCGAGGCCAAGCGCGCGGTGCTGGCCGAGGCCGAGGCTCTCGTACCCGTGACCGACCTGAGCGCGGCGAGGTCGGCGTTTCGCGGCCTAGCCGAGCGCTGGGAGGCCGCGGGCAAGGTGCCGCGCAACCAGATGGCCGAGCTCGAGGCTCGGATGCGGGCGGTCGAACAGGCGCTGCGAGAGGCCGACGAGGAGCGCTGGCGTCGCAGCAACCCCGAAGCGCGAGCGCGGGCAGAGGCCACCGTGGCCCAGCTCGAGTCGACGCTGGCTGACCTGCGGGCGGTCGCGGCCAAGGCCGAGGCAGCTGGCGACGAGCGGCGGCTCGCCGAGGCGCAGGCGTCGATCGAGGCGCGCGAGTCCTGGCTCGAACAGGCCAAGCGCGTCCGCGCCGACTACACCCCCTAACCCGCCCCCAATCCGCGATCCGCGGATTCTGGTCGCACGATCCGCGGATTCTGGTCGCACGATCCGCGGATTTCGGTCGCCTGTGGATGACGGAAAACGGCAGCGCCCGCGAGCGGGCACACTGCGGCGATGTCCGTCACGTTGCTATCGCCAGTGCTCATCAATGCGGGCCAGCCATTCACTCGCTCGCAAGCCGCCGACCTGGGTCTGCGCGACCGCGATCTCCGGGAGGCGCTGCGCGCCGGAGCTGTGCGACGGGTCCTGCACTCCGTGTACGTCGACGCCGCAGTCGCAGACTCCCGGGATCTTCGATCGAGCAGCCTGCAGCAGGTCATGCCGTCGTACGCCGTGTTGTTCGGGACCACGGCGGCATGGGCCTTTGGCGTGGACGCCTTCCAGCCGTCTGACCGCTTCGTCCTGACGCCGCAGTGCGTCGTTCCGCACGGAACGACCCGGTGCACGTCGGCGGGGATCCGGACGGTCGAAGGGTTCATCCCCGCAGCCGACATCACCGAGATCGACGGGCTGCGCATCACGGTTCCGGAGCGTACGGCCGTGGACCTGCTGCGCCGTTTGAGCAGGCCGTTTGCGCTCTCGGCGGCTGATGCGCTCGCACACGCCGGGCTCGTCGTGCCCGACGGTCTGCGCCATCGCGTTGACGGCCTCACCGGCTATCCCGGCATCGTGCAAGCGCGACAACTCGCCCGCTGGGTGGAACCACTGACCGAATCACCCGGCGAGTCGTGGAAGAGGCTGCGCCTGCTCGATGCCGGCTTTCCGCGTCCGGTGGCCCAATTCTGGGTCCTCGACCGCGCCGGCAGGTGTCGTTACCGCCTCGATCTGGCCTATCCGCATCTGCTGCTGGGCTGCGAGTACGACGGCGCAGAGGATCACTCCGCCGACAGTGATCGTGCGGCCGACGAGGCCCGCCGCGCCTGGTTACGCGAGGTCAAGGGGTGGCGACTGGTGGTGTCGCGCAAGGCCGACGTGTTTGGTACCGACCCATGGCTCGAGCTCGAGGTCGGGAGATTCTTGGGTCGCGAGCCCGTACTGCCGCGCCTGTGGTGACCAGAATCCGCGGATCAGTCGACCAGAATCCGCGGATGGGGGGACCAGAATCCGCGGATCGCGGGTTATTGGGTGACGCGGTAGACGTCGAAGACACCATCGACGAGGCGTACGGCGGCGAGCACGTGCCCGAGGTGGGTGGGGTCACCCATCTCGAAGGTGAATCGGCTCTTGGTGATGCGGTCGCGGCCGGTCTGCAGGTTGGCGGACAAGATGTTGACGTGCTGGTCCGACAGCACCCGGGTGATGTCGGACAGTAGCCGCGCCCGGTCGAGCGCCTCGACCTGGATCGCCACCAGGAACAGGCTCTGCGACGAGGGTGCCCAGTCGACGTCGACCATCCGCTCGGGCTGGGTCGCCAGGCTGGCCACGTTGGTGCAGTCGGCACGGTGTACCGACACCCCCGCCCCGCGGGTCACGAACCCCACGATCCCGTCCCCGGGCACCGGTGTGCAGCACCGGGCCAGCTTGACCAGCACGTCGCTGGTGCCGCGCACCACCACTCCGGCGTCGCCGCGCGGCGCCCGCCGCCGCCCGTCGATCTCGGTCGGCACCACGGCCTCGGCGAGGTCCTCCTCCGACCCGGCATCGCCACCGTGCAGATCGATGACCCGGCGCACCACGTTCTGGGCGCCGACGACGCCCTCGCCGACCGCCGCGTACAGGGCCGACACGTCACTCAGGTGCAGGTCCTCGGCGACCTGCTGCAACGTGTCGTGGCTGAGCAGCCGCTGCAGCGGCACGCCCTCCTTGCGCATCAGCCGGGCGATGGAGTCCTTGCCCTGCTCGATGGCCTCCTCGCGGCGCTCCTTGGTGAACCACTGCCGGATCTTCGTCCGTGCCCGCGGACTCGCGACGAAGTTCAGCCAGTCCCGGCTGGGCCCCGCGCCGGCTGCCTTTGAGGTGAAGACCTCCACCACGTCACCGTTGTCGAGGACGCTCTCGAGCGGTACGAGCCGGTCGTTGACCCGGGCACCGATGCAACGGTGCCCGACCTCGGTGTGCACCGCGTAGGCGAAGTCGACCGGTGTGGCGCCCGCCGGCAACGACTGCACGTCGCCGCGCGGGGTGAACACGTACACCTGGCTGCTGTTGATCTCGAAGCGCAGCGAGTCGAGGAAGTCACCGGGGTCGCCGGTCTCCTGCTGCCAGTCGATCACCTGGCGCAGCCACGCCATCTCGGCCTGCGCGCCGTCCTTGGCTGCCGTCGCACCCCCCCGCACGGCGGGCACGGCGTCCACGGCGCCGGCATCCTCCTTGTACTTCCAGTGCGCGGCGACGCCGTACTCCGCGCGACGGTGCATCGCATGGGTACGAATCTGCAGCTCGACCGGCTTGCCCTGCGGACCGACGACGGTGGTGTGCAGCGACTGGTACATGTTGAACTTGGGCATCGCCAGGTAGTCCTTGAAGCGGCCGCTCAACGGGTTCCAATGGGCGTGCAGCACGCCGAGAACGGCGTAGCAGTCGCGCGTGGAGTCGACCAGGATGCGGATGCCGACCAGGTCGTAGATGTCGGCGAGGTCGCGGCCCCGCACGATCATCTTCTGGTAGATCGAGTAGTAGTGCTTGGGGCGCCCGGTCACCGTCGCCTTGATCTTGGCCGCCTTGAGGTCGGCGGTGACGGCGCTGATCACCGTGGCGAGGAACTCGTCGCGCGCCGGCGCGCGGTCGGCGACCATCCGGACGATCTCGTCGTACACCTTGGGGTGCAGGGTCGAGAAGGCGAGGTCCTCGAGCTCCCACTTGATCGTGTTCATGCCCAGCCGGTGCGCCAGCGGCGCAAAGATCTCCAACGTCTCGCGCGCCTTGAGCTCCTGGGTCTCCGCCTTGACGTGGCGCAGCGTGCGCATGTTGTGCAACCGGTCGCACAGCTTGATGACCAGGACGCGGATGTCCTTGCTCATCGCCACGACCATCTTGCGCATGCTCTCTGCCTGCGCGGAGTCTCCGTACTTGACCTTGTCGAGCTTGGTCACTCCGTCGACCAGGGCGGCCACCTCGGGTCCGAAGTCCGCCCCGAGCTGGGTGAGCGTGTACGAGGTGTCCTCGACGGTGTCGTGCAGCAGCGCGGCGCACAGCGTCGGCACCGTCATCCCGAGCTCAGCCAAGATGGTCGTCACGGCCAGCGGATGGGTGATGTACGGGTCGCCACTCTTGCGCCACTGGCCCTCGTGCAGCCGCTCGGCGGTGACGTAGGCACGCTCGAGGAGCGCCAGGTCCGCCTTCGGGTGATTGGCACGGACGATCGCCAGCAGCGGTTCGAGCACCGGGTGGGTGGGCTGACTGCGGTTGCCGAGGCGAGCGATGCGGTTACGCATCCGTGCAGTCGACGTGCTGGCAGCGGGCCCGGGTGGGGGCGCGGGGTCAGCCTCGACGGGCCGCGGCACGTCGACGTCGACCGACCTGTCCTCAGACACCAGCACCTCCGAATCCGCAGTGCCAGTCTAGGCGGGTCAGACCACGCGCAGCGCGTCGACGTTAATCCCGTCGAGGCGTGCGCGGGCGTTGAGGAACGACAGCTCGAGCAGCATCGCCACCCCGCTCACCTGCGCTCCGCAACGCTCCACGAGCTCGGCGGTCGCCCGCAGCGTGCCCCCGGTGGCCAGCACGTCGTCGACGATCAGCACCCGCGCACCGGGGCGCAGTCCGTCCTGGTGGATCTGCAGGATCTCCTCGCCGTACTCCAGCGAGTACGCGACCTCGTGCGTGGCCGCCGGCAGCTTGCCGGGCTTGCGGACGGGGACGAAGCCGGCGCCGAGCGCGAGGGCCACCGGAGCGGCGAAGATGAAGCCGCGGGCCTCGATCCCGACCACGGAGTCGACACCGCCGGGGACCAGCCGCCGACCCAGGTCGGCCAGCGCGGCCACCGTGGTGGCAAAGCCCTCGGGGTCGGCCAACAACGGCGAGATGTCCTTGAAGATGACGCCACTCTTCGGGAAGTCTGCGACGTCTCGCACCAGCCGGTCGAGTGCTGCGTCCACTGGGTTGGTCATCGTGGGCTCCGTCCGTTGGACCCGCGCTCAGAGCGCGGCTTGCGCTGCGGTTGTCGGCGACCTTCGGAGACTGCGCGCGTCGGACGGTTCGTACGCGGCGGGGTCCCGCCGGCTGCACCGAGCGGGCTCGAACCGCCTGGTCTGCCCGGTGGCGCCGCGGCCGGGACGCGCGTGGACCCGCTCGGCGCAGGCACGTCGGCGCTGTCGGTCGGCGGCGAGGCCGTACCGTGGCTCGCGGCGCCGGCACCCGGTGCCCGGGCGCGACGGGACAGCACCCGCTCCGCCTGCGCCTTGACGGAGGCGTCGCGCTCCTTGAGCTGGACGGCCAACGGCGTGGCGATGAAGATCGAGGAGTACGCACCAGCGGCCATGCCGACGAACAGCGCCAACGCCAGGTCCTTCAGCGGCCCGGTGCCCAGCACGACCGTGCCGACGACCAGCAAGGCGAGCACCGGCAGCAGCGCGGTGACGGTGGTGTTGATCGAGCGCACCAGGGTCTGGTTGACCGCCAGGTTGGCCTGCTCGGAGTAGGTGAGCGACAGGTTCGTCTGGTAGCTGCGCGTGTTCTCGCGAACCTTGTCGAAGACCACTACGGTGTCGTAGAGCGAGAAGCCCAGAATCGTCAGCAGACC
This sequence comes from Nocardioidaceae bacterium, assembly GCA_013698185.1. GTDB lineage: Bacteria > Actinomycetota > Actinomycetes > Propionibacteriales > Nocardioidaceae > JACCVL01. Next base: position 5,202 of record JACCVL010000281.1, on the reverse strand, counting down.
GGTCACCGTTGCGGGCGTCACCTCGAAGCCCGACCAGGCGTAGATACCCACGGTGATCAAGACGTCGTGCAGCAGCGCCACGATGGCCGCCACCGACATCTTCCACTCCCGGAAGTACGCCCAGATGAACAGCACCACCAGCGTGAGGAACACCGCCAGGGCCACGATCGCCTTGTTCAGGATCTGTGCGCCGAACGTGGGGCCGATCCGTTCCTGGCTCACGTCTTGGGCGCCGGCATCCTGCATCGCGGCGGCGACCTGGTCGGCTTCGGTCTGGTCCAGCGGCTGGGTCTGCACCAGCAGCGCGTCGGATCCTGACGTGGTGACCAGTGGGTCGCCTACCTCGACGCCGGAGTCGAGAGCCGCAGCGCGGATCGTCTCGACGTTGGCCTGCGACGCCGAGATGCTGACGTTGAACTCGACGCCGCCCTTGAACTCGATACCCGCGTCGAGGCCGCGGATCAACAGGCCGGCCGCAGCGGCGATGATGATGCCGACCGACATGGCGTACCACAGCCTCCGCCGGCCGACGAAGTCGAACGAGACCCGCCCCGTGTACAGGTGCTGGCCGAACGTCGCCAGCCTGCTCATGAGCGGACCCCCTGCGGTCGTCGAGCCGTCCGGGAGAACTCGCTGACGCGTCGTCCCTCGATGCCGAGGTGCCCGGCGTCGAGGCCAGACAGCTTGTGTCCCTGGCCGAAGAACTCCGTTCGTGCCAGCAGTGTGACCAGCGGCTTGGTGAACACGAACACCACTATCGCGTCGATCACGGTGGTGAGGCCGAGGGCGAAGGCGAAGCCGCGGATCTCGTCGATCGCGAAGATGTAGAGCACCACTGCGGCCAGCAGCGAGACCGCGTCGGCGGCCAGGATGGTGGCCCGCGCCCGCCGCCAGCCCGCCTCGACGGCCAGGCGCAGCGACTTGCCTTCGCGCACCTCGTCGCGAAGTCTCTCGAAGAAGATGATGAACGAGTCCGCGGTGATACCCACCGCCACAATCAGCCCGGCAATGCCCGGCAGTGTCAGCGTGAAGCCGACCCCCTTGCCGAGCAGGATCACCAGCTCGTAGGTCAGGAAGCCGGCGATCGCCAGCGACGCGACCACCACAAGTCCGAGCCCGCGGTAGTAGAACATGCAGTAGACGACGACCAGGATCAGCCCGATGATGCCCGCCAGAATGCCCGCCGAGAGCTGGGAACCGGCGAGTGTCGGGCCGGCGAGGGTGACCCCGCTGACCTCGAAGCTGAGCGGCAGCGAGCCGTACTGCAGAGAGTTGGCCAGCGAGATGGCGCTGGCCTGGGTGAAGGAGCCGGAGATCTCGGCCTGACCGTTGGTGATGGGGCTGTTGATCGTCGGGGCGGTCAGCACCCGACCGTCGAGCACGATCGCAAAGAGCTTGCCGGTCGAAACCAGCGCTCGGGTGACCTCGGTGAAGACATCGGTCCCCGTACCGTCGAGCTCGAGGTTGACCGCCCACTCCGGTGACTGCGGCCGCAGACCTGCGGTGGCATCTTTGAGTGAGGTGCCTTCGATGATCGCGGGGCTGAGCAGGTACTTGGTTCCCGCGTCGTCGCACGTGATCAGCGGCTCGGCGGATCGGTCGTCGACGGCGGCGGCCGCCGCGTCCTGCTCGGGGCAGGCGTACTTACCGAACTTCTGCGTCAAGCTGGAGAACTCGTCGGTGTACGCCGCCGGCGGTGCGCCGTTGATCGTCGTCTCGATCATCTGCTGCACCGTCATGTCCGCGATGGCGGCGTCGGTCGGCGCTGGGGTCTCATCGGTCGGCGCTGGGGTCTCGTCGGTCGGTGACTCGTCGTTGCCCTGCAGCATCCACGGGCTCACGCGCATGTTCTTCCCGGTGCTGTCTCCACCGGCCTTGTCCCCACCGGCCTTGTCTCCACCGGCCTTGTCCCCACCGGCCTTGTCCCCGCCGGCCTTGTCCCCACCGGGGGGGTCGGTCGCCGGCGCGTCGGGAAGCGGTTGACCTGCGGCGGGGCCGGCCCACACCAGCCGGAACCGCAGCTGGGCGGTGCGGCCCACCTCGTCGACGATGTCACTGCGCCGCTCGCCGGGGATCTCCACGATGATCTGCTCGCCACCCCGAGTGCTGACCTCGGCTGCGGCAACGCCGCTGCCGTTGACCCGAGAGGAGATGATCTGCTGGGCCTCATCGAGCTTCTCAGCGGTGACGTCCTCGCCGTCGGTGGTCGTGGTCTGCAAGGTGATGCGAGTGCCCCCCTGCAGGTCGAGGCCGAGCCGCGGCGACCAGTCGCCGCCGGAGGCGACCAGGGCCAGCAGCAGCCCCATCACCACGGCCAGGGTCGCCAGGACGCGGCCGGGCCGGCTCGCGTTCGTCGCCACTCAGATCTCCCCTGCTGCGGGTAACAAACATGTCATGCCCGGGATTCGTCTCCATGCTCAGGCGTGGAGCTGTCGTCGCCGTGACCGTCACCCGGGCCGTCGACGACCGGTGACTCAACGATCTTCGCCACGGCCTGCCGGTGCACGGTGATGACCGTGCCCGCCGCAACCTCCACCTCGAGCGAGTCGTCGCCCATGCCGACCACCGAGCCGAAGATGCCGCTCGTCAACATGATCCGGTCTCCAGCCGACAGACTCTCCTGCAGTTTGGCGGCGTCCTGCTGCCGGCGGCGCGCCGGACGCAGGACGAGGAACCAAAACACCACAGCGATCAGTACCAGGGGAAGGAACCCTGCAACCTGCTCGTAGTCCACCACGGCTCCCGGCATCGATGTCACGTTGGTTGGAGCCGGAAGCAACGCCACGGCCAACAGCGGATTGTAACCGTTGCATCAGTCGGCTCCCTCGTTCGCCTCGTCTCGCCACAGGGTGTCCGAACCGAGGGCCCGGCTCGGCGCCGCCTGCGGCGGCGGGGTGAGGCCGAGGTGGTGCCAGGTGCCCGCGGTGGCGACCCGGCCCCGGGGGGTACGGGCGAGCAGACCGGCGCGTACGAGAAACGGCTCGGCCACCTCCTCGACGGTTTCGCGCTCCTCGCCGACCGCGACCGCGAGGGTGCCCAGACCCACCGGGCCACCACCGAAGCGGCGGCACAGGGCGTCGAGCACCGCGCGGTCGAGCCGGTCAAGGCCCTGCTCGTCCACCTCGTAGAGCTCCAGCGCCGCCCGGGCCACCGCCGCATCGACGACCCCGGCGGCGCGCACCTCGGAGAAGTCACGCACGCGCCGCAGCAGCCGGTTGGCAATACGGGGGGTGCCCCGTGATCGGGACGCGATCTCGGCACACCCGTCGGCACGAAGGTCGATGGCCAGCAACCGGGCCGAGCGGTGCACGATGGCCGCCAGCTCCTCGGCAGCGTAGAAGTCCAGCTGGGCGGTGAATCCGAACCGGTCCCGCAGCGGGCCAGGCAGCAGACCCGCTCGTGTGGTCGCCCCGACCAGGGTGAAGGGCGGGATCTCCAGTGGGATGGCAGTGGCGCCTGGCCCCTTGCCGACGATGACGTCGACCCGGAAGTCCTCCATGGCGAGGTAGAGCATCTCCTCAGCGCCGCGGGCCATCCGGTGCACCTCGTCGACGAACAGCACCTCACCCTCGGCGACGCCGGACAGGATCGCCGCCAGGTCACCAGCATGCTGCAGGGCTGGGCCACTGGTGATACGCAGCGCAGTGCCCATCTCCGCGGCGATGATCAGCGCCAGCGTCGTCTTGCCGAGGCCCGGGGGGCCCGAGAGCAGGACGTGGTCGGGCGTGCGACCACGACCCCGGGCCGCTTCCAGCACCAGGCCCAGCTGCTCGCAGACCCGGGTCTGACCGATGACGTCAGCCAGCGTGCGCGGGCGGAGGGCGGAGTCGTCTGCGTGATCCCGCACCGTCGCGAGCGGGGTCACCACCTCGCGGGCCTCGTCCGGAGTAGTCATGATCCGCCTCTCCCACCCACTCAGGCCCGCGACAGCGTACGCAGGGCCGCACGCAGCAAGACGGCGATATCGGGTGCTCCGGTGCCGGACTGCTCGTCGGCGAGCTCGGCCACGGCATCGACCGCGGAGTCGGCCTCCCGAGGCGGCCAACCAAGTCCCACCAGTCCGCCGTGCACCTGCTCGCGCCATCCGGCCGCAACCGCTGCGCCGCCCCCCCGGTCCCGCGGCGCACCCCCGGCCACCGCTCTGAGCGGTGAGCCGAGCCGGTCCTTGAGCTCGAGCATGATGCGTTGTGCGCCCTTGCGGCCGATGCCGGGCACCAAGGTGAGGCTGGCCAGGTCCTCGGCGGCGACTGCCTGCCGGAGCTGGTCAGGTGGGTGGACGGCCAGCATCGCCTGGGCCAGCCTGGGACCCACGCCGCTCGCGGTCTGCAGCAGCTCGAAAACGGCGCGCTCGTCGTCGTCGGCGAAGCCGAACAAGGTGAGGGAGTCCTCGCGCACCACCAACGACGTGGCCAGCGTCGCCTCGGCACCGAGACGCAGCTCGGCCAACGTGCCCGGCGAGCACTGGACCTGCATGCCGACACCACCGACCTCGAGCACAGCGGTGGACGGGGTGAGGGCGACAACACGCCCTCGCAGCGAGGCAATCACGAGAGTCTCCCGTCGGTGAGCAGGGGGCGTCCCGGGCGAGGCGCACTCGCTTGGGCCACGGCGAGGCGAGCCTGGGCGGCCCCACGCCAGGCGTGACAGATGGCCAGTGCCAGTGCGTCGGCGGCGTCGGCCGGGCGGGGTGGTGACTCCATCCGCAGCACCCGGGTCACCATGGCGGTCAGCTGGGCCTTGTCGGCCCGGCCACTGCCGGTCACCGCGGCCTTGACCTCACTGGGGGTGTACACCGCGACGGGTCGACCGCGAAGCGCCGCGGCAACGAGCGCAACCCCGCTGGCCTGTGCGGTGCCCATCACGGTGCGCACGTTGTGCTGGCTGAAGACCCGCTCCACCGCCACCGCGTCAGGCTCGTGCCGGTCGATCCAGGCCAGCACCGCCTCGTGCACGGCGACCAGGCGTTGTGCGAGCGGCTCGTCGGGAGAGGTGCGTACGACGTCGACTGCGAGCCACCGCAGCGCGCGACCAGGCTCGCCCTCGACGACGCCGAGGCCGCACCGGGTCAGTCCCGGGTCGACACCGAGCACCCGCACCGGCAGCCACCACCTCGTACTAGAACACGTGTTCGAGGTCGCCCGTACGGGCTGGTCTCGACAGTTGCGGTGCCGACGCGCCGAGCCGGGTCAAGGGCAGCTGCCG